>NZ_JAUBUC010000117.1:10567-18429 GCF_036705285.1 Microcoleus sp. B4-C1
ACAGGGAACAGCAGCAGCACCAGCACTCAGACAGCATCGACTCCCGGCGACACTTCTAGCAGTGCGGGCGCCTCAGCTAGCAGCGGTTTAGATACTCCGCCAACTACTAGCGCCACAGCACCTGCACCTGAACCAGCACCTGAACCAACACCAACACCAGCACCAGCACCAACACCTGCGCCCTCAGAGAGTAGCAGTTCGAGCGAAACGAGCTCGATCGCCAATAATCAAGGCGTTACTAACAACAGCAGCGCGACAGTAACTTCCCCCGCAGGCAGTAGCACTAGCACTCAGACAGCCTATACTCCGGGAGCTACTTCTGGGAGTGCAGAAGCAACCGCTGCTACAGGCGCTCCACCAACAACTAACATCGCAACACCAGCGCCAACACCAGCGCCAACACCGCCAACACCGCCAACACCAGCAACACCGCCAACACCGCCAACACCCTCAAATAATGAGGATGCGGGTACGGGTGGTGGCGACGAGAGTACGATAATTTCTAATCCCACAGATAACAGTAACAGCAATAATTCGATCGCACTTCCCGGTAACAATGCCAACAGCAATGCTGAGACAACGCCGCCTCCAGAAATGATCGCCCCAGAAAACTATCCTGACGCATTAACTATCAGCTATGACAGCAATGGCGACGGATATTGGCTCGGCACCAACGAGAGCGATGTGATTACGGGCGATAGCGGGAGCGATCGAATTTTTGCCGGAAGCGGCGACGATATTGTCACAGGTAACAAAGGTGATGATGCGATTCATGGAGGCGATGGAAACGACACTTTGCGGGGAGGAAAAGGTCAAGATTTGCTGATTGGTGACAACGGCGACGATTTTCTTTGCGGCGACTTCGGCACAGATACATTGATTGGAGGTAGCGGCGCTGATACCTTTGCCTTTAGATCCGAAACAGCGAGTGCAGCAGCTAATCCATTGTTAGCCGATCGAGTCGTTGATTTCAATCCCGCTCAAGGCGATCGAATTGGGCTGACAGGGGGACTTTCGGTAACAGACTTGACACTCGTCGCGTTTGATACTGACGGTGACGGTACGACAGACGCCACTCTGCTTAAGTTTAGTTCAAATAATGGCGATCGCATTTTAGCTGTTGTTTTGGGAACAGTTAACGCAGCGGGTGCAACAACTTTGAGCAATGCTGATTTTATTAGTTTGCCAAATGACATCTTGTAGCTAACCCTTAACCGTTAACCCCAACTACCCCGCAGGAATCTTCGGGGGATGAAGTTAATAAATTCATATAGGTTGAGAGAGAAAGATGAAAGACTTTTACGGGCCAATGATTGAAGCAAGTGAAATCATCGAACTACTCAAACAAGAGATGCAATTAAAAACATTTAGTCAAAAGGTTTTGCATAAAAAAGTTATTGAGAAAGCAGCCAAGGAACGGGAGTTAACTGTGACTCCAGACGAAATTCAAGCTGTGGGCGACCAACTCCGCCGCGAGAAGCGTTTGGAGAAAGCGGCGGACACGATTGCTTGGCTGGTCGATCAGATGATTTCCGTAGAAGATTTAGAGGTCGGGATTCGCGATCGGCTTCTCAGCCAAAAACTAGCCGAACACTTATTCAGCAAAGAAGTAGAAAAGATTTTTGTTCAAAACAAATTGCAATTCGACCAAATAATTCTTTATCAAATAATTGTTGCCAACCCCCAGCTTGCTCAGGAACTATTTTATCAAATTCAAGAAGGAGAAATCAGCTTTTTTGATGCTGCTCACCTTTACGATATTGACGAAAATCGTCGGCATATATGCGGTTGCGAAGGCAAGGTTTATCGGTGGGGTTTAAAACCAGACATAGCCGTCGCCGTATTTAGCGCTCAACCCGGAGAAGTAATTCGTCCAATTGAAACAGAACTAGGATATCACTTGTTTCTGGTTGAAAAGTTTCTCCCAGCGGAATTAACCCCTGAACGGTATCAAGAAATTTTGCACAATCTGTTTAACGAATGGCTGGCTAACGAAGTCAACCATTTATTGTACAATTGTAAAGTGTAGAAACTTAATTTTTATCCATCCAAAACCCATCTATATAATTTTGCCGAAACCAAGTACAATGCTAAAAGTTAGGGTGTTTCTCAGTGCACAGAGAGACCTAATATCTTTTCCGGCTGCATCAACATTATTCAATCCTTGGGGCGGGGCGTGAGTGTAAATAGTATCATGCGTGTGGATTTAAATGTTGCTTCCTCTCACGCAATCTACTACTTAGATAACAAGTGGTTGGATATCATTTCGGATCAAGTAACCGCGATTTAAATGGCGGGTTTTTAAGATTGTCAATTATTGGCAGATATTTTTCGTAAACCCGCCCCTACCGTATTAGGGGTAATCTACCGGACATAATATGACGAGGTACTTATGGCTCAATCAAGTTTAGTGAATAAGGTAATTTATCGCTCTCGAAACTGCCCCAAGCATAGCGAATAATGAGACGCTTAGCTAACCCAAGCTTACTGGCTTATAGCAATTTAAAAATTCCTTTTGAAATTTGAGTTTTGCCAATCCCATATCCGCCAGCTAGCAAAGCCAAATGGAAAAAATATATCGGTTCAAAATGCCACTTTAATATATTATCCCCAAAAGCTACTTTTTTAATTCTCATTTTTCCCTCCTATCTATTAATTATACTAATTCTCAAAACTCATGCAACAGTAGCGCTCCGGGTGCGTCGCCACCTGCCAATCCTAAAAAAGAGCGACAATCTCCAAGCGACGCACCTTACCTGAAGCGCGATCGTAAACAAACCCAAAACTCATAATTGTTGCAAGAGTTTGGAGAATTGGTATTATCTGCGTCCATCAGCGTACATCTGCCTACATCAGCGGTTAAAAACCCACATAATTTTGCCGCCACCAAGCGCGCACAAACTTAATCTCCTCAAACGTATAACGTTCTTCCAAAAAATCATAAATTGCTCTCAGTTTCTCATCCCCCATAACTTCAATAGCGTACACTATCGCCTGCTGGCGTTCCGATTCTACCAACAAATTTATATCAACTTCCCTGCCCATTTCCATCAATTCTATCAGATGCCCAGAAATAGTATTAGGGCTCATGCCCCGCGCATTAGCTATTCCTTGAACTGTCAAACCTTGTCGGTATAATTCCCAAGTTTGCATCTGCGAATAAGACGCAACGTTGGAAAGATTTGGAAGATTAGCGGCCTCAGAAGATGCAGCACCACTTGGCAATCCTTGTTCTTGGCAAAAAGTGCGTATTGCCTCCAAGAAAACCTTACCGTACTTATCTCGCTTGTTGCTACCAACGCCGTAAACATCCTCGAATTCGGTGAGATTTTGCGGGCGTTTTTCTGCCATATCTCGCAAGCTTTTATCAGCAAAAACCACGTAAGGTGGGACAAATTGTTCGTCGGCAATTTGTTTGCGTAGCGTCCGCAGTATGGTAAATAAAGCTTCTACTTCTACTGCCAAAGAACGAACTTTCGCCTGTACTTCCCGCTGCGGTTCAATGGCGATTTCAACTGTGCGCTGACGTTTCATAATTTCCCAACTTTTTTCATTCAGTTTCAAAATGGGAAATCCGTCTGTTCTTTCCTCTAAAAAACCTTGATTTAACAGCGAACGACTCAACTTTTTCCAATCGTCGGCACTTCTATCTTTGCCAATTCCGTAAGTAGAAAGTTGGTGGTGCTGGTATTGCAATACTTTTTGATTTTTGGAACCGCGCAGCACGTCAATAATGTGATTCATGCCGAATTTTTCTTGGCATCTGGCGACGCAAGAAAGAAATTTCATTGCCTCAATCGTCCAATCTTCTACGGGTTTTTTGTTGCAACAGTTATCGCAAGTACCGCAGTTTCCGGGGAATGAATCGCCAAAATAACTTAACTGGATTGTGCGACGGCACTCGGTGGATTCTGCATAGTTGATTACTCGCCGCAACTGTTGGCGGGCAATTCGTTGTTCTTGCGGATCGGGTTTTTGCTCGATGATGTAGTCGATCATTTTGACATCGCCGTAGCCGAAAAATAAGCTGCAATGGGCGGGTTCGTTGTCTCGGCCTGCGCGGCCGGATTCTTGATAGTATCCTTCGAGATTCTTGGGTAAGTCGTAGTGAATTACAAACCTCACGTCTGGTTTGTTGATGCCCATACCAAAGGCTATTGTGGCTACCATTACTTGCACGTCGTCGCGAATGAAGCGGGTTTGATTGGTTGCGCGATCGACATCGTTCATGCCGGCGTGGTAGGGTAAGGCTTGGATGCCGCTTTGTTGCAATTTATAGGCAACTTCGTCAACTTTTTTGCGGCTGAGGCAATAGATAATTCCCGAACCGCCTTTTTTTTGGATGATTTGCAAAACTTCGGCAAAACTGTGCTTGGTTTTGGGGCGAACTTCGTAGTATAAATTGGGGCGGTTGAAGCTGGCGACGTGGATGTAGGGATTTCGCAGAGTTAGCTGCTGGATTATGTCTTGGCGGACGCGCTCGGTGGCGGTGGCGGTTAGTCCCATAATGGGAATGTCGGGATATCGATCGCGCACTCGCTGCATTTGCCTGTATTCTGGTCGAAAGTCGTGCCCCCATTCCGAAACGCAGTGGGCTTCGTCGATCGCAAATGCCGAAATTCCTAACTTATTTGCTACTATATCTAAAAACGGTAAAAATCTCTCACCCAGCAAGCGTTCTGGTGCAACATAAAGCAATTTAATCTTACCTTCGAGAATTGCTGTTTCGCGCGATCGGGTTTCCTGAGAGTTCAAAGTGCTGTTGAGAAAAGTCGCCCCAATTCCATTATCCTGCAAAGCTTCCACCTGGTCTTGCATCAGAGCAATTAACGGCGACACAACCACTGTCAATCCCGGTTTCAACAGTGCCGGTAATTGAAAACACAAAGACTTGCCACCGCCCGTCGGCATGACAATCATCATATCCCGTTTTTGTAAAGCAGCTTCGACAATTTCCTGCTGTCCCGGACGGAAAGAGTCATATCCAAAAAAATGTTTAAGAGCTTGTTCCAGGGACAGTGGCACAGAAGATATTGGCGGATTCGACGCTGGCATTTGCAGTAGTTGGTTGTTGGCTTCTCAACTATTCTATGCCTTTTGAGCACAAATACAGTTACAATAATTGAGAATCTCAATTTAAGCAGAAAAACTGATGCCGAAAGCAATTTGGAATGGTGCCGTTTTGGCCGAGAGCGACAAGTGCGAAATTGTAGACAACAACTATTATTTCCCCGCCGATGCCATCAACCGTGAGTATTTCAAGGACAGCAGCACTCACACTACTTGCGGTTGGAAAGGTGTTGCTAGTTACTACAGTGTCGAAGTCGGCGGACAAGTTAATAAAGATGCTGCTTGGTACTATCCTACTCCGAAAGATGCTGCTAAAAATATTGCCGGATATATTGCTTTTTGGAAAGGAGTTAAGGTAGAGGCTTAAAGCAGTTTTTAGTTAATCTATTCAGAACCCAACTTTTTGAAAAAGTCTGGGTTCTGGGCATTATTTCACTATTCTCAAGAACAGGCAAGATGCCTGTTCCACAAAGTTGACGGGGTTCTCGGAAAAGGTCGGGATTACAATTCTCAAGAACAGGCAAGATGCCTGTTCCACAAAGAGTGAATTTTCTTGTATCTCCAAAATTAATCTTTTTCCCAAACGGCGACTGCTTCCCATCCCAAACCACGGCGAACAACAATCGGTTCGCTTTGTGTCAAATCGAGAATGGTAGAAACTTGATATCCCGGATCGGAACCGTCATCGACAATGATATCTACTAACTTTGAAAAACAGTCAAAAAGTTCAGCTTTGCCAAAACTTTCTGCTTTTTCTGCTGGCACGGGTGCAGCACCTTCATCATCCGTGGTAATGTGAGCGGATGTTGAAATAATTGGATTTCCCAAGGCTTCCAACAGTGTAAAACAAAGCCGCTGGTCTGGAACGCGAATTCCAGTGGTTTTGCGCTTCGGGCTCATTACCAACCGTGGCACTAACTTGGTAGCAGGCAGCAGAAATGTATAAGGCCCTGGTATTAACCGCTTGATAATTCTGTATGCTTCATCGCTGACGGCTGCATAGTCGGTGATATTTGACAGAGAGGAACACAGGAACGTTAAAGGCTTATCATTGGATAGTTGCTTGATCTGCCTGACTCGTTCTACCGCAGACTTGGAGTTGAGATCGCAGCCGATCGCATAAACTGTATCTGTCGGATAAAGCATCACTGCCCCATCTTTTAGAGATTTGTTAATTTTCTCGATCCGGTCTCTTTGGGGTGCAACTGGATGCACTTCGTAAATAGTTGCCATGTTAAGATATTGCAGGCTAAGTGGGCGATCGAAATATCGAGTGAAACAATCAATGCTAAAAATTAATTGTTAACAATGAATAAAATAGCTTATTTTGACTGTCCAACCGGCATTGCTGGCGATATGTGCATTGGAGCTCTTGTCCACGCCGGCGTTCCTTTAGAATACCTAATCGAAAAACTCAATTTGCTCGGCATTTCGACAGAGTACCAGTTGCGGACGGAATTAGTCCACCGGAATACTCAACAAGCAACTAAATTTTATGTCGATTTAGCTGCGGATTTGTCGTTAAAACCAGAAAATCCCGCTACCGAACTCGATCCCTCGGAAACCGAATCCCCGACTTTTGACGCCCGCCACCACCATCATCACGGGGAAGAACATTCTCACAGTCACGGCGAAGCAGAGGCCGAAATTAGCTACAGTCATCACCGCAATTTACCCGAAATTGAGCAAATCATCGTCTCTGCAAAATTGCCTCCGCGCGTGGAAGCCTGGAGTTTGGCCGTATTTGGCAAATTAGCAGAGGCAGAGGCTGCAGTACACGGTATCCCCCCAAGCGAGGTTCACTTTCACGAGGTGGGGGCGACGGATGCAATTATTGATATTGTCGGTACTTGTTTGGGTTTGGATTGGTTGGATATTCAGGAGTTTTACTTTTCGGCGATGCCGACTGGTGGCGGTACGGTGAAGGCGGCCCACGGCCGATTAGCGGTGCCTACGCCGGCGGTGATGCGGTTGTGGGAAACGCACCGAGTGCCTGTTTATAGCAATGGGATCGATCGCGAATTGTGCACTCCTACGGGAACTGCGATCGCCTGTACTCTCGCCGCTGGTTTCGGCCCGCCACCGTCGATGCAAATTCAGGCGATCGGTTTGGGTGCAGGTTCTCGAAACCTGGCAATTCCTAATATTTTGCGCCTCTGGATTGGGGAGAAGCAAGAGGGGGAGAGGGGGAGAGGGGGAGAGGGGGAGAGTGGGAGAAAGACGGCTACTCATTCCCAATTCCCCATTCCCGATTCCCAATTACCAATTACCAATTCCATAGAAACTATTGCGGTATTGGAAACGCAAATTGATGATTTGAGTCCGCAGGCGATCGGCTATGTTTTTGATGCTTTGTTTGCCGCCGGAGCTCTGGATGTTTTTACTGCCCCAATTGTGATGAAAAAGTCGCGGCTTGGGGTTTTGTTAACTGCGATTTGTCATCCCGAATTTCAGGATGCTTGCGAAGCTGTGATATTTCGCGAAACGACTACTTTGGGAATTAGAATATCGACTCAACAAAGAACTATTTTACACCGAGAAATCCAGACAGTTCAAACAGAATACGGCGAAGTCAAGATCAAAGTTGCGAAGTCTGGAGAAACGATTGTTAATGTACAGCCGGAATACGAAGATTGCGCGGAAATTGCCAGACTTAAAAATATTAGCTGGCGGGAAGTTCACCGCTTGGCGCTGCAAAGTTGGTACGATCGAGGTTAGGAATGAGAATTAAATAACTTCCACTCTTGAAAGTGGGATGGGCGTCCCGCCCGTCCAGAAAGGACGGGCGGGAC
>NZ_JAUBUC010000205.1:0-1880 GCF_036705285.1 Microcoleus sp. B4-C1
TATTTGCCGGGTGAATATGAGGTGACGGGGGGGTCATTTCACCCGGAAGGAACTGGGACGCAGATGAATAATTTGCCTGAATTTGGGGAGGCGCCGCGGTTGAATAAGGCACCTAAGAGTTTAGAGACACCAGTGGATTTAGTGAAGCCTCCGAAGCCGAGTGATGATATTTGGCAGTTGCCGACTGTGATTTTTAAGGAGCCTCAGTTTAAAGAGGTCTTTGGTAGTAGTGGCTCTGGTTCTGCTTCGGGTGGAAGTGGGAATGATGATTTAGCTGATAATTTGTTTGGTGGTATTGCTAATAATTTACCACCTGATGAAGTTAATGGCTGGTCTTTTGAGAAAAAGTTAATTGAGGCAGCACGGCGAGGACTTGCTAAGCTACCAGGAGATGCTTTAAGTACAATAATGCGGTGGGAATTTTGGGCACAATTACTTGCTACCTTAGCTGTCTTTGCAACATTAAGTTTGACAGGATTGGGTGAAATTGCTGCCATCATATATGCTCTGAGCAGGGTAGGAATTGCTGTGGAAGCGGTCAAAGAATTATTTTCCTATGTTTTTTCTGCCTTTTATGCCAAAAATCATGCTGACTTAAATAAAGCTGCCGAACACTTTAAACACTTTGCTAGCTTAGCCGGACAAGAATTGGTAGGTGTAGCCTTTAGAAGAATCAGACTGGAACTAGCTAAACAAGGACATTGGACAACTCGGTTTGATGCGGCTATTCAAAATAATTTAGCATCAACTAACGCAGGTACTAAATTAGAGGCGAGAACTGCTAACCTGCTCAAACACGATTTAATCAGTTATGGAAGGATAGAAAAAGGAGCCAATAAACTTCCAGTTGGAGATGTTGATGTAGAAACCAGCAATGCTATTATAGAGGTTACTATGCAAACAGGACAGAAAGCGGGTCAAATTGCTAAATTACAAACAGATAGACTTCTAAATCCCAGTAACAAGCCAGTAATTTTGTTTGCCCCAAATTACACAGAGCTAGCACAAGCCGAGCTTCCCCCTGGAGTGCGAGTTTTTCGGACTGAGCAAGGACTGTTGGATTACGTAACAAATCTGCGATAAGGAGAGTTAACAATGTCAAACGGTCTAGTAGTTGTTTCCAGGTGCGATATTAGAAAAGAGGAGTTAATATCTTTTTTGAGGACAGCAGGTGCACATATTGTTGAAAAACCAGGAGATCCTTTTTTTGCATGTCTGATAAGGGAAGAATTATATATTTGGATTGCCATTGGCAACAGGAATGAATTAGAGCAATGGGAATTAAAAGCTACCACAGAAAAACTTCTGGGTGATCCCAAGACATTTATTGTATTAGAGATATCTAAAGCAGAAGGTAGTAGGCGATTTGCTTATGAATTAGCGGCTAAGTTAGCTGCAAAATGGTCCTGCATTACTGATAACATGAACGGGTACAATAGACAGATGTTATCAAGTCAAGAATTGTTTTATCTGCTTGAGAGAGGCTGCAATTTTGAAGAATACTAAGAACTACAAGTAAAGGGTAGTAGTAGCAATTTTTCAGAATGGTTAGCTGCAGCCACACTCGAAAGTAATGACAAATTAGGTTATCGACTGCTAACTGCTAAATCCTATCAACAAGCCCGTAATCTTGTTTGCCCCCAATTATACAGATAGAACACAAGCAGAGTTGCCTGCTGGAGTGCGAGTCTTTAGGACTGAGCAAGGACTCCTAGATTATGTAACCAATTTGAAATAAGGAGAATTATCAATGTCAGACCCTATTATCGTTATCTCAAGCTCTAATATTACGAAAGATGAGTTGGGTGCATCTCACTTTGGCGAATATGTCGCAAAAGGGTTAAAATGGAAAAGCTAGTAAAATTGCCAAAAAATATGAG
>NZ_JAUBUC010000206.1:0-1870 GCF_036705285.1 Microcoleus sp. B4-C1
CCGCCCGTCCAAAAAGGACGGGCGGGACGCCCATCCCACAATAATAATTAAAATTATAAGTTATTTAATTAGCAATCATTAGGGAGTACCGCGCTCCAAAGAGTAAATGTAGGGTGAAGACGGACTACAGAGAACCCGATAGCGACTGTTTAAACTGCATCACAACGGATTTCGATGATAAATCCATCAGGATCGTAAAAGTAAATGCCGCGTCCTGTAGCGCGAGTAACGGGGCCGCTATCGATCGCAATTTGATTTGACTTTAGCACTTCCAGAGCGCGATCGAACAAATCCGGAGCAATATCGAAGGCTAAGTGGTTGGCGCGGGTAAAAGCTTTCTCCGGGTCTGGGTTTGGCGGTTCTAAGTCTGGCTGCCAAAATAAGTCAATAACAGTACCGTCTGGGGTGACAAAATTAGCGACTTTACCAGCGGCTACCATTTCTGTTAAAGTTGCGGGAATTTCGGCGCCTGTTAGTTCGTGCAGGCCGAGAATTGTACCGTAGAAGTGGCGGGAAGCTGTCATATCGCGCACGTTTAAAGCGATATGGTGAACGCGGCGCAAATTCCCCGGCGCGAGGGCAATTTTGACGTTGTTTTCGGTAGTTTGCATGATTGTCATCAATTGCGAATGTTCAAATTGAAAGGAGTTTGATTTATTCAGATGGTCTGCTGTAAAATAAGCATTTTAAGTTGGTAGTCAGGACTTAATCGGGGCCTCGAAACCGGGTTTTTTACCTTTGGTGCGGTCTACAACGTGTCTTTTCGTAAAAAAACCCGGTTTCTCAACAATTGTGAGTAAGTCCTAGTATTGTTATTTTTCTTTAGGAAATGATGCCATGCCTACAAATAGCATGGCCAGACCACCTGCCAGAATTGCGAAGGCAAGTACACCTACAACTAAATCTAATCCCGATGTATTTTCCATTAAATTAAACAGTTCTCCAATTAAATACAATCATCGGTATTTGTTCATGGTTTAGTGCTTGCACACAAGGGGGAAAAGCAGAAGGAAAAAAATAGCTTTCAACTTATTGGAAAAAAAGCCTATTAATTTCTTCCCTCTTCCCTAAACATCCATCCGTTAAATCAGTTAAATCCTGTACACTGCTTAGTTGCCGAACTTCTTATTTCGCCAATTCTCGATCGATAGCAGCGATTAGTTCTGGCGAATCGGGGCCAACACTGCTGCGGAATCTGGCCACAACTTCACCCTGTTTGCTAACTAAGAATTTCTCAAAATTCCAGGAAACCTCACCCTTGGGCTCGACTGCACTCGTAAGCTTAGCGTACAGCGGGTGCTGCTGAGTGCCTTTAGCGCGTACTTTGTCAAATAATTCAAAGGTTACGCCGTACTTGGTAGTACAGAAATTGACGATTTCTGGATTACTTCCGGGTTCTTGAGCTCCGAAGTCGTTACAGGGAAATCCTAAAACACGGAGTCCAGCCGCGCTGTACTTCTGGCTCAATTCTTCGAGCCCTTTGTATTGAGGTGTATAGCCACATTTGGAAGCTACATTAACTATCAAGAGTACCTGGCCAGCGTACTCTCCTAGCTGCTTGTCTTCGCCTGCGATCGTTTTTACTTTAATGTCGGAGATTGTGCTGGGCATTTTCAAATACTTTTAAATTTGACCACCACAATTTTACCGCAAGTCGCTACAATTTTGTCTAGAGGTCGATCGCTAAAAATTTCAATATCCCGGTCGCGGCGGGTTTACGCATCTCGCGCTTATATTATAGATATTGGTTAAGCCACCCTACCAAAATTACGGTTAATTTACCGAACCTGATCTTAGGAATGAGAATTAAATAACTTCCACTCTTGAAAGTGGGATGGGCGTCCCGCCCGTCCTTTTTGGACGGGCGGGA
>NZ_JAUBUC010000118.1:0-17934 GCF_036705285.1 Microcoleus sp. B4-C1
TATCATTATTATTCAATTATATTTCTACATAAAGGGGTATTGACAAAATCTACTCCGTTCTAACTTGTTACCAATGCACAAAGAGTGAATTTTCTTGTGGAACAGGCCGGAAAGCCTGTTCATAAAAAGCTTATTGAGAATAGTGCAACATCTCAGTTACTAACAACTTGTGAACAAATACCAAAAATTGTTGCTTTTTGAAGCGCCAAGCTAAAATAAGTATAAAATATCAGACATTAAATCACTGAAAATGGTATATCCACCTGCACCTTGGCATCTGCAAGGTTATGCTGTTGAGACTTTACAATTAGTAGATGTGGCACGAGTGCGCCCCTTGGTTCCCTCTGAGTTAGAAATTGTCTCTTTATTGCCAGGAAAAACCCTAGGTGGCATTTATATATCCTCCTACGGATTGGGTTCGGTGATGGAGTACAATGAGTTAATTGTAGTTAGCGCGATCGCCAATTATGCAGGAAAATGGGGCGCTTGGATTTCCCATATTTACGTAGACAATCCTAACTCGGTAGCCGGCGGGCGCGAAATTTGGGGACTTCCTAAAGAATTAGCTCAATTTAGTTGGGAAGGTAGCGATGCGGTAAAGGCAGCACCGCTAGGCTACCGCGTCACAGTTAGCCAAGGAAACCGTCAACTGTGCAGCCTCAATTACAGCCAGCAAAGCTTAGCCTTACCGGTGCCTTTTAGCGGAAATGTTTTCAGCGCTGACAGCAGCAATTTGCTGTTATTTAAAGGAGGATTACAGTCTCGCATCGGTTTGATTAAAGGCGAGTTAGATGTGCCAGAAGAAAGCCCTTTTGCCAGTTTAAACTTAGGTCAGCCCTTGCTAACATTTGCCTGCGAAGATATGCGTTTAACAGTCGCTGCGCCGGAAGTTGTGGGAAACAGAGCCGTTGAATTCAGTTATTAGCTGTAAAGTGCGGATCTTCGCCGTAAACCTAAAAAAACACAACAGCCAGAAACCCGGTTTCTTGAAGAAGCCGGGTTTCTGGCGTGGCGTATTAGTTTGAGCTACTTACTAATCTTGTTGAGAACTTAAGCTAATCCGCATTTAAATTGCATGGTAAAAGAAATTTTCACTCTTGTGGGGTGGGCCGGAAAGCCCGCCCTCAACATACAATTTAAATGCACAACAGCTTACGCATCAAACGGCTAAAAACCCGGTTTCTTCCTAAGTGCGTCGTTGCCACGCCCGATATTCTCAGAGAAACCGGGTTTATTTTCGTAAGTCCTATTTTTAAATGCCAGCCCCCGGAGCGGCTTCAGCACCCATTACTAAAACTGTACCGCGAAGGAAATCAATTTGTTGCTGAAAGTCCATGCCCTGAACCTTTCCTAATAAAGCTTTTCCTGCTTCGGGAAGTTGATAGTCGGGAGGCATAGGAATAATAGTTCCTTCGTCCATTCCTACTGCTAGGAAATACCAAAAAGCCAGCTTGGTTTCAGGACTCATTGAGCCGTACATCCGGCTGATTTCAGTATTGGCTTTTGAGGCAATGTCGCGCATTACTTGTAGTTGTTCTTCGTGGGGCAGCGGTTTGACTTGATCGAACAAACCCTGAGCGATTTCGGAACCGGAAGCACCGGGAGCCGCTGGTGTTATTGACTTGCCCATTTCGGTATAAACAAACCACAGCAAACCTAATTGGTCGTCTACACTCAAGCTCTGAATATCTGCTTTTCCTTGGTCGTAAGCACCGGCAGTAGTAAATGTCATTCAAGCCTCCAAAATAATATGTATTGCTCAGTTTTCTTATTGGTGAGAAAACTTTTGTTTGCTACTTAAGTTAAAGTACCTAATAAATAGTGATGCTAGAATCTTGCTTAAGGCAGATATGATCCCGGACATAAGTTCGGCGAGTAAATTAACCAAAATTGGGAAAATTTGCAACCAAAGGATGAGGAAAATTTGACAAGATTGTTGTTAGCGAAGCTCATGATTAGCATTGTTTAGCCGATCGACGATCGCCTATAATCGCAACAGACCTGTATTGAGGTGGCTGTTATGTCGATCGCAACTGCAAAACGCTTCACCATAGCGGAATATCATCGCCTCACAGAACTGGGGTTCTTTGGTGAGGACGATCGAGTTGAGTTAATCAAGGGAGAACTTGTGAAAATGGCAGCTAAAGGTACCGCTCACTCGGTTTGCGAGACACGCTTGGAACGCGAGTTATTTAAGCTGCTGGGAGAAAGGGCGACACTGCGGGGACAACAACCTATTATTCTGCCTGATGACAGCGAACCAGAACCCGATCGTGCGATCGTACAAAATCGCCCTGACGACTATCTATCCTCTCACCCCTGTCCAGGGGATATACTGTTGCTGATTGAGATTGCAGATTCTTCTTTGAGTTACGACAAACAGGTTAAGCTCCCCCTTTATGCTGAAGCCGGAATCTCGAACTATTGGATATTTAATTTATTACAAACTTGCTTGGAATGTTACAGCGAGCCGTATCAGAATGCCCCTGGCCAATTTGGTTATCGCAGGACGCTGATTTTTCTGCCCAACGAGTCTGTTAATCTGCCTTATTTTCACGACTTGGCGCTCGATTTATCGAGAGTATTTCCGCCAACTATAGAATCCTGAAGGACTCTGATATTATTCCAAAGAAAATAGGCTGGCAAACCGCCAGCCTAGAATCAGGAGAACTTTATTTCAAACTCGTTGAAAATCTAGCTAAACAAACCCGAAATCCCGTTGACTGCTATTGCTCCAGCCAAAGCCGAAACAACCACAGAAGTCAGAGCCGTACCGAACAGCCACCAAGCTGCGGCGGCTGCCGCTTCGCGCGCATCTTCTGCTTGCTGCTTGGCCTTGTTCTTGAGCTGTTTGATGCGTTTTTTGGTTTCATTTTGCAGGCGTTCCGATCGCAATAAAACGCTGTCCCTGGCTCCTTCCATTTGGTCAACAATTCGGTGAGCGTCAGTCTCGGAAATATCGGAACGAGAACTCAGCAGGGCAACTAAAGTATCGCGATCGAACTCACCTAAACGATCTTTAATCGCATCAAATCCTGCCTGCGGGTCATCAAACACTTTGCGTAAGTCCCGCTTGATTCCCTCGTAGTTGAGTTCTGGTCGATCGAGCGAATTGAGGTAATCCCGGATTTTCCCGAAAATACCATCCATTGCTGACTGAAACTTGTCCTGAACCATTTGAACTTGTTCGACAATTTGGTTGCGGACAGATTCAATTTGGTCGGCAATTTTGTTAGCTTCATCGAACGAGATGTCTTCCCGCTGCGACAGCAATGCTACCAGAGTCGATCGATCGAAGTGCTTCAGGCGATCGCCCAAACTTTGCATCCCCATACCCGGCTCGCTAAACAGCAACTGCAAATCGCGTTTGATGCTTTCAGGATTGAGTTCTTCCTTGTCCGTATTCCGCAAGTAATTTTCCAAACTTCCTTGGAAATCCCGGACTGTTTTCTGAGCGCGAGAAGCCAAGCGACGGGGCGATTTCACGATGCTGCGAATAGAATCTTGCACGCGATCGATCGTCCGATTGATCTGTTCTTCGCTCAAATCTTCCCGCTGCGACAGCAACTTAACTAAAGTTTCGCGATCGACCTGAGAAAGTCTTTCCCGAAGTGCCAAAGCACCCTCTTTCGGATTTTCAAACAATTTAGTCAAATCCCGATTGATGGCTTCTGGATCGAGTTCTTCCAGGTTTGTATTCCGCAGGTACTCGCCAATTTTTGCAGTAACTTCCTCGTACTGTTGCTTAGCTCTATCTGCCACTATTTGCGGCGCGTGGATAATGTTGTCGCGCACAGATTCGATCCGGTCGATCGTCTGATTGATCTGTTCTTCGCTGAGGTCTTGGCGCTGTGACAGCAACTGCACCAGCGTATCGCGATCGAATTGAGATAAGCGTTCTCTCAGCGCTTTAAATCCGGCTTCCCGGTCGTTTAACAGCGTTTGAAACTCGCGCTCGATCGCTTCAGGATTGAGCTCTTCCTTATTAGTATTGCGAAGATAGTCTTCTACCTTTTGCCGCAATTCTTGCGCTTTCGATTGCGCTTGCTCTTGCAATTCTTGAGCTTTAGAAATCACGCGATCGCGCGAACTTTCGAGCCGCCCGATTAACTGATCGGCTTCCTCTGGACTGAAATCTTCGCGCTGACCCAGCAACTGCACCAAAGTATCGCGGTTAAACTGAGACAGGCGATCGCGCAAAGCTTCAAAACCAGCATCGCGATCGTCCAAAAGCGCTTGGAAATCCCGCTCGATACCTTCAGGATTCAATTCTTCCTTGCCGGTCGATCGCAAATAATTCTCAATCCGGCTCCGCAAATCTTGAGACTGTTCTTCACCAGCAGCAGCTTGCACAATTTCCAACACTTCTTGTCGGACACCTTCAAGCTGTTCGGCAATTTCCGTCACCTGTTCAGGAGCAAACCCCTCACGGCGGCCCAGAATCCCTACAAAATAATCGGGATTAAACATTTCTAACTGGCGCAAAACCGCCCCCGGAGAAGCTTCCGGGTCGTAAATAACATCCCTAAATTCCTGCTTGATTGTCTCCCGGTTGAGATGCCAAGGTTGGGCATTCAGCAAATAATTTTCCACATCAGCCTTAGCTGTATTGAACGGCAGCGCAGGCACTTTGTCGCCCACCTGAGAAGCAAAAGATTTAGCTTTTTGAGTCCCTTGTGCTGTCAGTTGTTGCAACTGACCAGAGATTTTTTCAACATCCAAATCAGACAAATCCGTCCGCGACAAAACAGTGCCCACCAGAGCTTCCACACCCAACTGCATCGCTCGCTTCATGCCGCTGCTGGATTCCGATTTGTTTTCCCTACTTTCCAGAATTTGAGACAGCTTGGCGTTGAGTTCGTCAGACTTCAGCAAATCGGGAGCCGCAAACTTGAGAAAATCAACCAACTCTAAATTCGGGTCTTTTTGCTCTTGCTGCTTGCCGAAAGTTTGCTTCCAAACGCCTTCGAGTTGGTCGGCAACTTGAGTTATTTCCTCTTGAGAAAAGTCTGTGCGACTCTTAACTAAATCCACAAAAGTCTGGCGGTTAACATTCTTCAGAACGTCGCTTCCCGCAAGAGATTTGATATCTGCATCGCCCAGCAACTTTTCAAATTGACCGCGAATTTCCTTAACATCTAGTTTCGGTAACTGCAAAGAACCCACATAATCTTGCAGTGTTTCGCGAATGCTATCCGGGTCTACCGCCGAACTCAACTCGCGGCGGACAGCGGCAACAGATGCCTCTACAGTATTGACCATTTGGTCGCTAGCCATCTTGCCGCCGATCGCAGCACCGGCAGTACCCATGACGCCTTGAACGCCTGAAAAAGCTGTTTTTATCAAGGAACCGATCATCGAACCGACAGCGCTAGAACCGAGCCACACCAGCGTTAAAAAGTACGCAGCCCAGATTACCACACCAATAATTGCCGCTCCGTCTACCGAGGCAATTGAAGTTAGTTTGACTGCCAGAAAACAAGCCAAAAATAAAGCCAGGTTAACGGTGACTAAAATCCAACCCCCGACTAAACCTTCGATTTTCCGAACTTTACGGCCTATACTTTCGGATTCATCATCATCGTCATCGTCGGGTAAAGCCTCGTCCCAATTTGAGATTTTTGCCGCGATCGAGAAATTTGTTAACAGGAATTGGAAGCCGAAAGCCATAATGACTCCGGCGATTAATGCCACAAAAAACTGCGGGCTTAAAAACATCAGCCCTCCGATATCGGGGTGGTCAAATGGCACATCTATTTCTACTGGCATTTGGGCAATATTGAATTTTGGACTGTACAGCGACATTAATAACTCGCTTTCAAACATAATTTACCTCCTAAGTTTTTATGCCTAACTCGGCATATCGAAAACTGCCCCTAACTTTTTTCTAGGGGTGTTTGTAATCTTTAGATGATGTTTTGTTTTGGTTCGGCTTTATCTTACGGAAGCCCTTATTAGTGAAATTGGGATGAGTGGTAAATCAGTTCTCTAGTGATCTCATCCTTACTGCTTATTATGGCTGTGGAAGCTAAAAAATAAATCCGTCTAAAGTCAGAAATTAGTTTTTATAGGACTGATAGCAGCAGAGTTCGCATAAAAGTGGCAAGTTTGATGCGGAGGGCGCCACCAATTATCAATAGTAGTAAAGTAATTTTCGGCGCAGCCTACATATCGTAGAGTGCGCTAGCGAGTTAGGATTCCGTTGGATTTTTAGGCTCAAAACGAGCGAGTAATTGCGATCGATCGAGCTGCATAATCAGTCGCGCGATCTCGATGGGTTCTAGTTGAATCAAAGGCTCGATTAGTTGGGATAATTCTTCATCAATCTCGCCAAAATACACTTTTAACATACTCTCAACAATCTCGCGTTTACTTTGCTGAATACCTTGCTCGATACCTTGCTGAATACATTGCTCGATACCTAGCTGAATACCTTGCTGAATACCTAGCGGAATACCTTGCTCGATACCTCGCTGAGTTGCTTCTTCAAGCCGTTGTAAATAGAGGGGTGATAGTTCCATAATTAACTCCCGATTTTCTCGATAATAAATAGTAAAGTGATATTTAGCGCACCCTATTGATTGTAGAGTGCGCTGCTGACTCAGGATTCCGGTTGATTTTTTTGTTCAAAATGAGCTAGCAATTCAGAGCGATCGAGCAGCATAATCAGCCGCGTGCGATCGAGGGGATCTAGTTGAATCAAAGGCTCGATTATTTGGGCTAATTCTTCATCAATCTCACTAAATTTTACTTGTAGCAGATTCTCAACCATCAGGCGTTGAGCGCGCTGCATACCTTGCTGAATACCTTGCTGGATACCGCGCTGAGTTGCATCTTCCAGCCGTTGCAAGTAGAGGGGTGACAGTTCCATAATTAACTCCCGATCTTCTCGATCTATGTCTTGGCGGACTTCTAAAATAGTTCGCAAGTTGTACAACAATTCTAACGCATTCAACCGAAAGACATTATCTGAGGGTAATTCTCTCAATTCGGCAACCGCTTGCTTCTGCACGTTTCCCTTCCCCAAAACTCTCAGCCACAGCGTTTCTGGAGTGCGGGGCAGTTGGTGAATGGCAATAATCGCTGCTTTCAGAGATGGGCCCAGAAAATAAACTCCATTTACCCAATTTTCCGGTTCGGGAAGGGCTCGAAATCCAGCTAATATCGTGTCGGAAACAGTCGGCGACAGTATCCAGAGTTGGGGCAAGTCTGCCTCTGCAATCCGGGTATTTTCTCTAACTGCGGCGCGTTCAAATTCGCCGTGGATATCGAAGAGTTTGCCCAGACAACTGCGAATTTCTCCGATTTGGACTGGGCTGCGGAAGGGTTCAAATACAGCGGGTTTTGCTGCGATTTGACCCAGAATGCCGAGGGCTGTTGCTTCAACTTCCGGTTCTGCTTTCGGGGAAAATAAAACGTCAACCTGCCTTACTTCTCCAGCGACATCCCGGCTGGTTTCTACATTACCGAGAGGGGTTAATAGTTCTTTCAGATACTGTTTGGCAAATTGGTCGTGAATAAATCTGGTCATGCGATTTTAGATTTTAGATTTTAGATTTTAGATTGGGAATTAGTTACTGGATAGGGGTTTGGCACTTGCCTCAAGTTGCATTGTTTTTTGAATCAGGTCAATCGATTTTAGATTTTAGATTTTAGATTTTAGAATTGAAGCATGGACCCAGCCCAAAACGGATACGCTGCCACGTACAGGAGTCGTGGAAAATAAACTTTTTAGACCCTAGTTCAAGCTCCCAGATTTATCTGTGGGGTCATTAGAATGTAATTGCGGGTCATTCAACAAACATGATATCAGGTGCGCCGCAGCGTACCCTACGATTTTTTGCCGCAGCATTTACCCTCACAGTTGCGAATGCTGCGAATACATCCGTACTCCTCGAAACGTTGACTGTGTTTGCGAACAGTAGGATAGGCCAGTAAATATAAGGGAATTCCGATTATTTTGTAAAGCAATCGACCAGCAGCATGAACAATATCCCAAATTTCACTTAAATTAGGTTCTCGAACAAATTCTCCTATTTCATCTTTTAAGGCAAGCCACTGAGATTGCACAGTAGGAGAGTGACAATTATCAAAGACTGCCATACCTTTTTCGTAGTTTTGCCAAATTTTATTCATATATTTAATCAAATCGGGCTTAGTTCTGATAATATCAGAAGTTGATCTAAAATTACACTCATCCGGTATTTTAAGGAAATCAGCTATGCGACTCTCTCAAATGCTTTTTGTTACCCTGCGCGAAGACCCGGCAGAAGCAGAAATTCCCAGCCACAAACTATTACTCCGTGCCGGATACATCCGGCGCATCGGTAGCGGAATTTACGCTTATCTACCTTTAATGTGGCGAGTTCTCAAAAAAGTATCTCAAATTGTGCGCGAAGAAATGGACGCTACCGGCGCTCAAGAATGCCTCCTCCCGCAATTGCAACCGGCCGATTTGTGGCGGGAATCCGGCCGCTGGGACACCTACACTCAAGCTGAAGGTATTATGTTTGCCATGACAGATAGGCAGCAGCGAGAATTGGGACTGGGCCCAACTCACGAAGAAGTAATTACTACAATTGCTAAAGATATGATTCGTTCCTATCGGCAATTGCCTTTACATCTTTATCAAATTCAAACTAAGTTTCGCGATGAAATTCGCCCGCGTTTTGGGTTGATGCGCGGTCGCGAATTCATTATGAAAGATGGCTATTCTTTCCATACAAACGAAGAAAGTTTGAAAAAAACTTATCAGGATATGGCTCAAGCTTATAGCAATATGCTGCGCCGATCGGGCTTGCAATTCCGAGCAGTAGATGCTGATTCTGGAGCAATTGGTGGCTCTGGTTCTCAAGAGTTTATGGTGCTGGCAGAAGCGGGAGAAGATGAAGTTCTTTATACTGAAGATGGTCAGTATGCAGCTAATGTGGAAAAGGCTGTATCGATGCCTGCTGATGCCGAACCGTCGCCCTTTGCAACCTTTGAAAAGCGGGAAACGCCGGGAACTGAAACAATTGATAAACTTTGCAAGTTTTTGAAATGTTCTCCGACGCAAGTTGTCAAAAATGTGCTTTACCAGGCAGTTTACGACAATGGCATGACTGTTTTGGTATTGGTAAGCATTCGCGGCGACCAAGATGTGAATCAGGTAAAGTTGCTGAATGAGTTGACGAAGTTAGCGGGCAATTATCAAGCTAAAACTGTTTTATTTTTGACTGTTCCCGATGCCGAAGCTCAGCGGAAATGGGCGGCTAAATCTTTACCTCTCGGTTATATGGCTCCCGATGTTGCTGATGATTATATCGCTGGGAGTAAGGAGGTAAACTCTAAGTTTTTGCGTTTGGTCGATCGCACTGCAGTTGACCTGACAAACTTTGTCACTGGTTCAAACGAATCAGGATACCACGTTGTCGGGGCTAATTGGGATAAAGAATTTCCGCTACCAGCAACGGTTGTAGGTGTCAGAACAGCTAAAAAGGGCGATCGGGCCGTGCACAACCCCGAACAAACCTTGCAAAGCGCCAGAGGCATCGAAGTCGGCCACATCTTCCAATTAGGCACAAAATACTCCCAAGCAATGGGCGCCACCTACACCAGCGAACAAGGCGAAGAAATGCCTTTTGTTATGGGCTGCTACGGCGTCGGCGTGTCGCGGCTAGCTCAATCGGCCGTAGAACAATCCTACGACAAAGACGGGATAATTTGGCCAGTGGCGATCGCGCCGTATCACGCCATCATTAGCATCCCCAATATTTCCGACGCCCAACAAGTAGAAGTCGCCGAAAAACTCTACGCAGAACTCAACCAATCTGGCATTGAAACCTTGCTAGATGACCGCGACGAACGAGCCGGAGTTAAATTCAAAGATGCTGATTTAATCGGCATTCCCTATCGCATTGTTCCGGGCCGTTCGCTGAAAGCAGGCAAAGTTGAAGTCGTGGAAAGAGCAAATCACCAATCACATGAAATTCTCATTGATGAAGTAAATTCTACTTTAAAACAGTGGATTGAAGCCGCCATCAACTAAGCCTTTATAATTGGTAAGGTGCGCGCACCGCGCACCTACATTTAGGCTCGCAATGTGCCCGGTGTACACCCTACATTAGCTCCCCTCTTTCTCTTCCTTATTCCCTCTTCCTGACATCCGTTACATCCGTTATATCAAATCCGTTGGCATCAGAATTATTCATCTCTCTCTTCCCTTTCTCTGTATCCTCTGTGTCCTCTGCGGTTTCCTCATTCCGATACAACCGGAATTGATATTACATCCGTTACATCCCGTACATTGCTCGTTGCCGAACTTCCCTCTTCCTTCTGATGTGAAATCCCCTAAAACTTAAAACTCGGTATGAATCTGAACCTAAATCAGTTTCTGCGATTCCCTCAATCCCGAATTGGGCGGTACTTAGCCCAAGTAACTGTCGTTGCTGTCGCTTACGCCGTGGGGGCGAGGCTAGCAATTTCAATTCAAGGTGTTAGTCCCTTTGCTGCCTCGGTGTGGCCACCCGCAGGAATTGCACAAGCTGGACTTTTGTTGTTTGGGAGTAAAGTCTGGCCTGCCATAGTTTTGGGTACATTCCTGCTAAATTTTGTTAACCCAAATGAACAGATATTTGCGGTTTGGCTGGGAGGAAACGCCGGGGCAATTCTGCAAGCTGTTTTTGCAGTAACTGCCCTGCGCTGGATGGGGTTTCGTCCATCTCTCGATCGCTTGAAAGATGTAGTTAATTTAATCTTGTTTGGCGGTCTAATTTCTACTCAAATCAGTTGCACGATTGGCGCGTTTTCCCTATATTTAGCGGGCAAAGTAGATTGGACAGAATATTTGTCGGTTCGGTGGGATTGGTGGTTGGGAGACACAATGGGAGTTTTAATTTTAACTCCCTTAATCCTAATATTTTTTCGCCCTAAAGTAACCGCAGATCGTTTAAAAAGACAAACAGGCAGCCAGCAAAGATATTTAATTTGGCGGGCAGTATGGTTATTATTATTAATTGGGGTGAGCTGGCTGGTCTTTGTGTCGAAAACAGAAGCTTCTATTTCTAGTTATCCCCTGGAATATTTGCCGTTTCCTTTCATAATTTGGTCGGCGCTCCAATTCGGTCAACGAGCCGCTGTCCTAGCATCGTTCATTGTCTCAAGCATCGCAATTATGGGCAGTTCTCAGGGAGGGGGGCCGTTCATAGCCAAAGCCGAAAATATCACTCAGGCTATCTTATTTTTGCAAGCTTTTATGGCTGTAGTGACAATTACATCGCTGTTATTGGCAGCGACGGTAGCTGAACGCGCCGAGGCAGAAAATTCGCTGCGAGAAAGCGAAATTAAATATCGAGAATTGGTGGAAAATGCAAGCAGCATTATTCTGAAATTGGATGCTGACGGCAATATTACTTTTTTTAACGAATTTGCTGAAATATTCTTTGGCTACACTCAGGAAGAAGTCATTGGTAAAAATGCAATGGGAACAATTCTTCCGCAGACAGACATCGAAGGGAATAACTTACAGTTGGTTTATAATGAAATTTTACAAAATCCCGATCGCTTTACCAGCTATGAAAATGAAAACCTCCGACGCCGTGGCGATCGCGTTTGGGTATCTTGGGCAAATAAACCGCTGGTTAATTCAGCGGGAGAAATCCTGGGCATCCTCTGCATCGGCACAGATATCACCGCTCGCCGAAAAGCTGAAATAGCCCTGCAAAAGCTCAATGAAAAGCTGGAAATCCGAGTTGAAGAGCGGACAAATGCCCTGAAACAAAGCGAACTTCAGCTACAGAAACAGAAATCGGCATTAATTGATTTAGCCAAAAATAAAGCGCTGAATCAAGGCGACTTAACAAAAGCGCTTCAAGAAATAACTGAAACTGCTAGCCGTACTCTGGAAGTTACCCGATCGAGCGTATGGCTGTACGATCGCACTAAATCCAAGATCGAGTGCCTGGATTTGTTCGATCACGCTGTCAACCAGCACTCAGACGGTTTGCAATTAGCAGAAGCAGACTATCCTGTCTATTTCCAAGCACTGCGAGAAGAACGCGCGATTGCTGCCTTTGACGCGCAAAACGATTTTAGAACTAGAGAATTTGCGGAATCTTACCTAATTCCGTTCGGCATCACTTCCATGCTAGATACGCCGATTCAAATAGGCGGAGAAACAGCCGGAGTTCTCTGTTTAGAACACGTAGGAATGCCCCGCCGTTGGACTATTGAAGAACAAAGTTTCGCTGTTTCTCTAGCAGACTCTGTAACTTTCGCAATGGAAGCGCGAGAACGCCAGCGCGCTGAAGAAGCGCTGCGACAAGCTGAGGCAAAATACCGCAGCATTTTTGAAAATGCGATCGTCGGCATCTTTCAAACTACTCCAGATGGGGAATATCTCAGCGTCAACCCTGCTTTAATTCGTATTTACGGTTATAGTTCCTTTGAAGAGTTGAAGGGGACTTTAACTAATATTAACCGCCAGCTATATGTATGCCCAGAACGCCGCGCCGAAGTCATTAATTTAATGCGAAAAAACGGCAAAGTATCAGATTTTGAATCTCAAGTTTACCGCCAAGATGGCAGTATAATTTGGATTGCGGAGAATGCTTATACTGTCTGCGACAGGCATGGAAATTTGCTTTATTACGAAGGTACTGTTCAAGATATCACAACTCGCAAACAAGCTGAGGCAGCTTTGCGCTTAGAACAAGAAAAATCTGACCGTCTCCTGCTCAATGTTTTACCGCAAGCGATCGCCGATAGATTAAAACAAGACCAAAGCATCATCGCCGATACTTTTTCCGAAGTAACAGTATTGTTTGCAGATATAGTCGGTTTTACCCAAATTAGTTCCCAAATTTCTCCCCCGGAATTAGTTTCCTTGCTTAACGATATTTTTTCCACCTTCGATCGCCTAGCAGAAAAGCACGGATTGGAAAAAATTAAGACGATTGGCGACGCTTACATGGTAGTAGGAGGGCTGCCCATGCCCCGCAGCGATCATGCAGAGGCGATCGCAGAAATGGCCCTCGATATGCAGCAGGCAATTACTGACTTCAGCAATCTCCACAATCAAGATTTTAGCATCAGAATTGGCATTAACACCGGCCCGGTTGTCGCCGGAGTAATCGGTATTAAAAAATTTATTTACGATTTGTGGGGAGACACCGTTAACACCGCTTCCCGCATGGAATCCCACGGCTTGCCGGGGTGCATTCAAGTCACGTCTGCAATTTATGATATATTGCAGGACAAGTATGTATTTGAAAGTCGCGGCGCGATCGAAGTTAAAGGCAAAGGCGAGATGAACACTTACTTTCTTACAGGCATCAAGTTATAGCAGTAAGGAAAAAAGCCCTTCGACTTCGCTCAGCAGAAAAAGAAGGAAGAAGCAATATAACAACTCATGTTTCAGCAATTAAGAACGTCCTAATATTCGGTCGCGGTTGCTATAGTTAGTTAAACATATAATACTCAGTATGAACCCCAACAAAAATCAGTTTCTGCGATTTACTCAATCTAGAAATTCGCAATACTTAGCAAAAGTAGCTGCCATTGCTTTTACTTACGCTTTGGGAGGAAAAATAGCAATTTCAATCCCAGGCGTCAATACATTAGCTAGCTGCGTCTGGCCGCCGGCAGGAATTGCACAAGCTGCACTTTTATTATTGGGTCGGCGAGTTTGGCCGGGAATAGCTTTAGGCGTATTTTTGTTCGAGACTATCAACAAAATGTCATTTTTTAGTGCATTGTTAGCTGCGTTCAGTGCTTGCTTGCAAGCTTTTTTTGCATTTGCTTTGTTGCGAAAACTCAACTTTCGCTCATCACTATCTCGGCTCATAGATGTAGTCAATTTAGTCTGGGGCGGCGCTCTAGTTGCGACTCAAATTAACTGCACTCTCGGCACGTTACGCCTGTGTTTAACGGGTTTAGTTGACTGGAGCGAATATTGGCATATTCGATGGAATTGGTATCTCGGAGATACATTAGGAGTGTTAATTTTTACTCCCCTGCTGTTGATTATATACAACCACAAACCAGCGCCCCGCCCTTCACCAAATACAGCTTCTCAAACAATTCTCAATCGCATCGGTGCCGGAATATGCCTGCTGTTATTAGTAACAGTCAGTTGGCTAATCTACAACTCAAAAAGTGAAAGTAATCTCTCCGGTTATCCCCTCGAATACTTGCCATTTCCCTTAGTAATTTGGGCAACCATTCAATTCGGTCAGGTAGGGGCGGTTTTAGCATCTTTTATTGTATCCAGTATCGCCATTTGGGGCGGTTCTCAGGGAGGCGGGCCTTTTATTGCCAAAGCGGAAAATATCAATCAGGCAATCTTATTTTTGCAGGCTTTTATGAGCGTAATTGTAGTTACATCGCTGCTGTTGGCGGCGACAGTAGCCGAACGCGCCTCAGCAGAGGATTCGCTGCGGCAAAGCGAAATTAAGTATCGGGAATTAGTGGAAAATGCTAACAGCATTATTTTAAAAATAGATAGGGCAGGAAATATTACTTTTTTTAACGAATTTGCACAGAAGTTTTTTGGTTACGATGAAAAAGAGATAATTGGCAAAAACGCCGTGGGAACAATTATTCCCAAGACAGATACAACAGGAAATGATTTGGCAGCAAAGTTGAGAGATATTTTGCAAAACCCAGAACAATATACGCGAAATGAAAATGAAAGTATCCGGCGCAGCGGCGATCGCGTTTGGGTATCCTGGGCAAATAAACCGCTGTTTGACGCGGCAGGAAAGTTCGCGGGAATGCTGGCAATCGGTACGGATATCACAGACCGCAGGCGGGCTGAAATGGCGCTTTACAAGCTGAATGAAGAGTTAGAATTTCGAGTGAAAGAACGAACTAATGCTCTGAATGATACTTTAAGTGCACTGCGAGTTCAACAGGAACAATCAGAACGCTTGTTGTTGAATATTTTGCCTGAAGAAATAGCAAATCGGTTGAAGCGAGGAGACAGTACGATCGCAGACACCTTTGCTGACGTTACTGTCTTGTTTGCGGACATAGTAGGCTTTACTCAATTGAGCTCGCGAGTTTCTCCAACGCAATTAGTAGCCTTGCTGAATGACATCTTTTCGACATTTGACAACCTAGCAGAAAGGCACGGTTTGGAAAAAATTAAGACGATTGGCGACGCTTACATGGTAGTTGGAGGCCTGCCCATTCCTCGCCCGGATCACGCAGAAGCGATCGCAGAAATGGCCATCGATATGCAGCAGGCAATTACTGACTTCAGCAATATCCACAATCAAGATTTCAGCATCAGAATCGGCATCAACAGCGGCCCGGTTGTCGCCGGAGTCATCGGTATTAAAAAATTTATTTACGATTTGTGGGGAGACACCGTTAACACCGCTTCCCGCATGGAATCTCACGGCTTGCCGGGGTGTATTCAGGTAACAGAGACAACTTATCAGCAGTTGCGAGAAAAGTATTCCTTTGAAAGTCGCGGCGCGATCGAAGTTAAAGGCAAAGGCGAGATGACTACTTATTTACTCAAATGCAGAAAGTGGCTTTAGTAAAGGTTTTTCTCTAAAATAAGGGCGATCGCACTCTCAAATGTGCGATCGCCCTTTTCTCAATTAGCCAAGTTTTTTAAAGCTTGTACAGGTTAATTCCAGCTTCCTTCGCCATGATTTCCAAACCCTTGTTTTGCAAGGTTTTAATCGCTTTTGTAGAAAGGTGCAATCTTACCCAGCGCTTCTCCTGCGGCCACCAAACCCGCTTCCACTGCAAATTTGCCTCTTGCAACTTGTGAGTGCGGTGGTGCGAGTGAGAAACTGCAAAACCGTTATTCGCCTTCTTCCCCGTTAGCTGACATTTCCGTGACATACTTCCCTCCAGATTACCGTTTTTTGCGTGCAGCATTTCACTCTAGCATTTATTAGCTTAAATTTGGAAGCTCCCGAATTCGCGAACGAGCTCCTTAAACAACAGCTTGACTGCTTTTGCCGCCACACGCGATCGCGCAAGTTTCACCGGCCGGCCGCTAGCTTTCTCAGAGTCGAGCATTTCCCCCAGATGGCGGCCTGTTTCGTTTGAAAGTCGCCGGTTGTTTGGTTCAATACGGGTAAAAATCCACTGCCACAGAGCGCGGCGACAGAGTGCAGAGCCGCCGGCAACTTTGGACTTTTGCAAGTCGCCGCTGCTTTCTTGTGATGGCGCACACCCTAAAGCTTTCATGAATCGACGCAAAGATAAATACCGTTTGGTCGGTTTGCCCGATCGCCTACCTTTGGCAATTTTTACCTCTGGCTTGCCGTCGGCGGCGAGGTAGTTTTGCAGTGGGTAAATTTGGCTGAGTAATAAAGCTTCAATTCGTTGACCGAACCCGAAGCGGGCAAAGACTTTTCGGTATCGCGCAAATTGTGGAGCGGCCAGCAGTTCAAACAATTCTTGCTCGATTGTCATTTCTTCGCGCTGCAGGTTGCAAAGTCTGGCGGCGTGTTGGCGGACTGATTCGGTAATTCCGAGACCGATTGATTCGGCGTAAAGGCGATCGTACTTTTTGCTCGGTCGTTCTCCGGCAAGCCATCCCCAGAGCAAGGGAACTTTCTCGCCAAACCGAACCGAGCGAATGAGTGCAACTTCTGGAAACTGCCAAGCTAAATCTTGTCTGGCCCGGTTAATGATGGGGGATTGTACGCGGTTAAGGTGAGCAAGTCGCAAGGCAAGCTCGCGGATTTTGACGATCGCTCCTTCTCTGATTTGTAAGAATCGCTTGGGAATGTGCAGATACTCCCAACCGTACAGCGCCAAAGCTAAGGCGTCGGCGTCGTCATCTTTGTCGGGTAAGCCCAGGTGATGCTGTCGGAACGATCGCAATTCGGCGTGTCCGACCAGGCGAACTTCTAAGCCGGCGCGGGCTAGTTGAGTCCCCCAAACTTTTTGGTAGTTAATGCCGGTGGGTTCCATTATGGCGATTGTCTGGCCAACACCAATTAGATCGAGCAATCCACAAATTCCAGCAGCATTTGCCTGGAACTTGTGAAAATTAGTTTTGTAAAAAGCATCACGCGCGTCAGTGTCGGCGGGCAATTTTTCTGATAGCAGGCACGCAGAAATTGAGGCCTTGCTAATATCAATGCCTAGTATTTTCATGTTTATAGGGGTGAAGTTTAATCCCTGGGATAAGTGCTTATGAATCACCCAAAAGCCACAAAATGAGCTTAATTCACTCTTAAAGCACACAGGGCTACAACGGACAAAACCGACCAAGCTTATGAAATGCTGAAAGCCCGAGAGCTTGTTTCATTATGAAAGCCTTAAGTCGGCTGCACCGCTGCGGCGGTCGGGTTGGAATCGATCCGCGACTCCCCCTTAATAAGGGGAGTTTCGGCCGCTGATTCCGGGCGGCGCTCGTCAGGCGGTTGTTGTGATGGAATTTGTCGCTACCAGGGCAATGTAAGCGTATAAGTAGTCGATGTTATGAGTCAGCGCTGTTGTGAATTCATCCGTTGAATAAGTCCGCAAAAGGTGATTGGCAGCGTTGATATATTTACTTAGGCAGCGGTCAGAAGGCTGTTTTCGCAACAGTCCTCTGACTTTTGCTTCTCTGATCGTGAGAAAAACTTCCTGTGTTTCGGCGTCGCTAAAATTATCAAATTGTTCTTTTGCCGATTTGATTAAGTCGGTGACGTGGTGGTTTTTGTGGGGCATGGTAGATTTATAGATGCGAATAGAGGACAGTTAGCCAAGACAGCTCCTTGAAACGGTCAAGATTGCAACTTGACCGTTTTTTCTTTAATTCATCTCCTTAAAGACGTAATGACATTTAGGTTGAGGATTGTTTTTTGCTTTCTCTCCTAGGGGTATCATTACGTCTTCAATAAATTGTTCGATTTTCTCTTTTTCGACTGGTTCCTGATGGATTGACGCTTGCACGGCTATGTCGTAGGCTAATTGCTGGGGGGATTGCCCCGTAATTTT
>NZ_JAUBUC010000119.1:0-17827 GCF_036705285.1 Microcoleus sp. B4-C1
TTGACTCCAGCAGAAAGAAGTGCGATCGAATATGCGCGGCAAAATGGGGTAATGCTGGTAGTGGCGGCGGGTAATGATGGCGGTGTGATGTCGGTTTTGGGTCAAGCTTCTCAGGAATTTGACAATATTTTTACGGTTGGGGCTGGGGATATTAACGGGCGATCGATCTATTCTAGTTATGGCCGCGGTTTGGATATTTTGGCCGATGGCGGCACGACTGAACACCCCGGTTTATCGACTGTGGGAAATGATTTGGGGACGATGGCGGGGACTTCGGTGGCGACTGCGAAAGTTGCGGGGGCGGCTTCTTTGGTTTGGGCGGCAAATCCTGCTTTGAACTATCGCCAAGTGATGGAGATTTTGAAGTCTACGGCGAGGGATTTGGGGCCGTCTGGGTGGGATGATGAGACGGGTTTTGGGTTTTTGAATACGTTGGCGGCGGTGGATTTGGCGAAGAAAACTAAGCCGGAAGTTTATCAGCCCATTGCTTTCTTGAAACCGACGACTTGGGGCGGTGAAGGGCTTGTCACGCCGACGGAACGGGCTGTCAATATTATCAATGAAAACTTTACTGCTTGGGTGGTTTCATCGAATGGGATTACTCTTCGCAATAGTCCGAATACGAGCGATCGTAGTAATTATGTTGTCAAGACTGGTGATACCCTAACTTTTGACGGTTGGACTTACGGCGAACAGCTTAGCGATTTGACAACAGGGGAAGCGGATGCTTTGTGGTATCGCTTCCGATATAACGGTGGGACTTATTGGGTTCCGAGTGCTTGGACTGGTGGCTATCCTGGAAGTAAGCCGCCTTTACTTCCGCCGACACAGCAACCCCCACAACAACCTCCACAGCAACCAACTGCTAATACGGTGTACCTGTCTACCAGTAGTGGACAGATATTGCAGGTTAATACGGCGACGGGTGCACAAAATCCAATCTATCAAGGCCGCGCTTTTACTGATTTGGCGGTTGCTCCGAATGGTAAACTTTACGGCTGTACTTTCTATGACGGTTTGTATGAGATTAATCCCTCTACGGGTGCGGAACGGTATGTCGGGCCGTTGGCGGGGGGGAGTCTCAATTCTTTGACTTTCTCGACCGATGGCCGACTCTACGGGGCCGATCAGGGAAATGGCAATTTGTTTCAGATTTCACCTGATAATGGTCAGATGAATTTGATTGGCAATTTGGGCGGGCCTAGCAGTGGAGATTTGGTTTTCAACGGGGCTAATGAGATTTTAGCAACGGTTAGCAGTCCTAATACTTCGTTGAACGATCGCCTGGTTGCTGTCAATTTGGCGACGGGTAATTCGCGCTATATAGGCGATTTGGGTTTACTGGAAGTGTATGGTCTGAGCTGGGAGAATGGGCAACTGACAGCTTATACTTCCGATCGCCGGAAACTGGCAATTGACCCGAACACGGCTAGAGTGACTGTTGTCGGTACAGTCTCTAGCAACGGTCTGATCTGGGGAGCGGCAACAAAGCCTGCAACTACATCGAGTCCTACAGATGATGTGCGTCAGAAGTTCTTGTATGCTGCTAGTTTGTATCCGCAAGTGGGGGCTGCTATTACTGGTATGCAGGATCAGGGGGGTGGTGTTTTCCGTCAGGAGTTTGAACGGGCGATTATGATCTGGAATGGTCAGCAAGTGACTGTTTATGAGACAAAAGGGCGATCGGTTTCGCCAACTTCCCCGTCTCCTAATCCTCAGCCTGTTAATAAAGGGAATATTGGTAATAATTCAGGAAATGGCGGTGGTTCAGGTAATAGCAATCCGATAAGTGGAAAAGGCGTTACAATTCGCACTGGTGCTTCAGGAGGAAGTATGGGCAATAGCAATAGTTCTGGATCGAGCCATGCTTCTAGTAGCAGCAGTTCTAGCAATAGCCCTAGCGGTAATACTTCCTCTGACTCCAGTTCTAGTTCTGCTAATGCTTCCAGCGCCAGCAACATTTCAGAAAGCACAGGTAATAACACAGGTAATAACAATTGGTACAACTCCTTTAGCGATTGGGGTCATGGTATTCTGGATGTTGGAGGCTTCTGGCCTGGTTTGGGTGCTATTCCAGATGCGATTAATACTGGTTGGTACTCAATTGAAGGGTTGTTTGGTAAAAAAGACGCCTGGAAAGATGCTGCTTTATCAGGTATGGCTATCGTTCCTTTGATTGGTGATGCTGCTGCTGGAGTTGGCAAAGGTGTAAAGTATATAAAACCAATCCGGAAGCTATTGACTAATGACGAGGCTTTTGCATTAGCGAAAAAGCTAGGTTTTACTGAGAGAATTCCTCCTCAAAAAACTGGTGGATTGTCCCACAATCAACCTATGTTCAAAAATAAGAAAGGGGAGACCATTAGTCAGGATATAGGTAGTAATAATGGTACAGGTTCTCATAATGGTGGGGTGTGGAAGAAACGTGACAAAAACACAAAACGGCTAGGGACTTATAATGAAGATATAAGTGTGAGAATCGGAGACTAAAATGAATAAATTTTCAATAGAATTTTTGCTTAATGTGTCTAAAAAGCAAATGGAAAAAGACTCATGTTATGGATCAATCCAGATAGGTTCATTCCAAGAGAATTTTTTGTCTTCTCTGTCATTCTGGTCTATGCAAGATTACGAAATTCACTGGAAGAAGGCGCTTCAGAGGATAGTATCTGGTTATAAATCTTCTTGTTTAATCACTTCCATGTACGATCCAACTCGTGCCAATTTTATCGAGTGGTGGCCAATATGTAGAGTTGAAAATCTCCTGTATTTCCAAGATGGAATATTGCTTTTAGATTCTATAAAGATTCCATTTGATATAAGCGATCCATTTCAATATGTTCCCGAAAGGGAAATATATACGGAGCAAGGTGAGAAGATTTCGGAGTGGATCGTGACTGTTGAAGATGTGGAGAACTTTCTTTGTGACCTCAACGCGAGGTAAACTGCCTTTTATCGGTAATCGCTCTGCTGCGATTGAGATAAAAGACCGATTGGCAGAGAAAGGTCGATCGCTCTTGTTTTCATGGAAAGGTCGATCGTTGTTTTTTATGGCAAGGTCGATCGCTCTTTTTGACATAGAAAGGGCGATCGCTGTATAAAATTACTGCTGAATAATTTCAACTATCTTCGCGATAGCCTCATTCAACTTCTCAGTTTTAAGCTTACCAGCTTTATAAAGTATAATTTCTCTGTCAGCGGTAAACAACCTATTAGGTCTAATGTTGCTAATTTGGTTAAGTCCGCCCTCGCTAAAATCACTATTTTCAAGGGGAATAGCATAGCGATCGGCGATTCTCTGGCTAGTAATCTGACAAAGAATTAGATCGTCTCCTGCCAAAGTTGCTATAACTAAAGCCGGTCGGCGCTTCGCTTGTGTTAAATCTGAAAATGGGAACGGAACAACTACTACATCACCTTTTACAAATTCTGCCATGCTTCATCCTCTTCTAACTTTAACCAGTCTTTTTCCAAAGAAGATTCACTGAGCAGGCTTGCTTCTAACTTATCTTTATTGTATTTGAATTTGAGGAATAGCAGGAAATTCCAAACTTCTTCTAATATAAATTCTGGAATATTCTCAACTTCCTTAAGGAGTAATTCTTTAGCGTTCATTTCATTTACCTCTAAAAACATACTAAATGAGGTCATCCGTAACTCCTGTCTATTATAGCATCCTTGAGATTAGCAGCTCATCGCCCAGACTCCTCTGCCTCCTCTGGCTAAACATCAGGAACTTTAGCCAACTATAACAGGATCGCCTTGCTTGTAAGCGCAGATTAGCTATCGCCCCTTTGGAATAAGTCAAAAAGTGCGATCGCTGTTTGGCTATTTTTGGCTATATGGAAAGGTCGATCGGTCTTGTGGATGGACAGGGGCGATCGCTCTTTTTGGCATGGAAAGGTCGATCGCTCTTTTGGGATGGAAAGGTCGATCGGCCTTTTGGGATGGAAAGGGCGATCGCGCATCATCCCTAGAAAAAGTGCCATACTTAAGATACAGTAACTCGGAGGATAAATCGCAATGTACACAACTTCCGAAAAATCAATGGGTAAAGTTTTAACAACGCTGACCGTCAAAAATCGCATTGACGAAGCAAACGCACTACGAGGTCTGATTTCCGCCGATCAGGTTCGTTCCATCACCCTAGATAACGTTTTGGTAGACACGGGTGCAACTCATTACTCACAAGTTAAGCTAAAAGCACTATTGTCAATGAGTAATTTTACTCATTTTTTACCTGTTGCTCCAATTAAAATATGACTCCATTTGTTCCTTTATTATTAAAAAAAAATTGTTCTGGACTTCTTTGAGTTCCAGGGAAAGGAGAAATAATGAGCCTGACATGAGGTTTTCGTCGTCGCTTAACAATCCCTAAATCTTGATTTTTATCGTCGGCAAAATACTTAACTAGGTCAGAAGCTATTCCTTTTTGATAGGCCACAGAAAAATGATACATCCCCCGATAAATCATTTCTAATGAAACACGTTCAATTGGCACTCCTAATTCATCTGCAACCGCATCTCCTAAATCTACTAAAATCGCATAAAATAGCCAAGTACCCCAGATTTGTAGCTTGATTCCGTTTAACGAACCTGTCCATAAATAGCTGAGATTTAGTAATCTTTTTACTAGGCAAAATGCCTCTTCAATTCGCCAGCGTCTTTGATATAAATCTGCTACTACATAGGGGGGTAATATTTCGGGTTCTTGGACACTTGTTAGATAAGAACGCCAGGAATTTTTCGAGCGAATTTGTACTAATCTTATAGTCAACGCTGGTGTTTTTTTTGTCCCTGCACCTATCCTAATTATCTGGTCTTTGACATCATAAGTATTGGTTAATACCCGCTCGACTTGATAAGATGCACCTTTCTTAATCCGAGTAATAAATCCAATTTCTTGCTCGATTAATTTTGACCAAAAAGCGAAGTGATAGAAGCCTCTATCTAATAACAGCAAGGTTTTTGGCTTAACTGTTTTTAGTAAGTCTTCCTCCCAATTAGTATCTGCTTGTTTCGGGTTTGTCCAAAACCAAATTTATAAAGGAAGATGAGTTACTAGGTCTATTATTACTCCCATTTTCCCGGATAATTGACCAATTGGAACATCTGATAAACTTTCGAGTTTACGAAATAATGCTTCTAAGGTTGAGCCGTCAGCTATCCAGATATTTTCAAAGTTTTTTAAGGCAAATTGTACACTATCTGGTAATGGTCTCGATTTTCTAGTCAACCATTCCCGACGAAAATGAGGCAGTAATTCTTTAAATACTTTTTCAAATAAAACTGCGGGAAAAGTTAAAAATCTTTGTGATAATGCTTGTTGACTAATTTCAGACGGCTCACACCATAAAAATCCTTCTCTATTTAATAATCTAGTTAATTCTGTTACTCCTGCTACATTTCGCCATAATAAACTTAATATTGCTGCCATCATTAATGGTAGTGTTAGAATTCTATCTCTTAAATTTAGTTGGCGATAAAAAGTTTTTTGGGCAGCCATTGCTGGAATTAATAAATCTTCCAGGTGATTCGCAATCGCTTCATTTTCTACTTGGGGACTATTTTTTTTCTTTGCATGATCTCGGTTGATTCGTTTTTTGCTATTCATAACTGGTTTAATTATGGCTCAACTGCTTGTCCGGTAAAGGTTTCATCCTATTTTACCTTTTTTTGTCTACCCCCTTGACAATTTGCACTTTTTCTTAACTTGTCACAAATGGGTGCAACTACATTATGCTTGCCAGCTTTTGCGATCGCACAACTCGGTCTTGAACTGCTTAAAGAAGTAGATGTCGCCACCGCCACAGGAATCAGTAAAGCACGAATCTTTCAAGATGCCAAAATATCTCTTTGCGGTCGAGAAGGCACTTTTGAATGTTGGGAATTACCGGGAGGCAGAGATGCTTTAATCGGGGTAATTCCCCTGGAAGCTCTGGGATTAGAACCCGACCTACGCAACCAAACTTTAAGGGTTTTACCCTCCGAATCTGTAGATACTTACTTAACAATTATGTAGCTGTTATTCTCCGTGGCGCGATCCGATCGAGGCGATCGCCTCCAGCCACCCCTTCAACTCTCCTCCCTTCATGTCCCCCCCTTCGATCGGGGGGCGCCAGGGTGATCTAGCCTCAAAAATCACCCTCAATCAAACCCAACAACTCCCCACAAACCCCCTCAAAACTCTGCAACACCTCAACATTCGTAAACCTGACAACCTTCAATCCATACCCCTCTAAAATCCCGGTTCTTTCTGCATCATATAGTTTCCCTTGTTCCGTAAAATGACTCTCCCCATCAATCTCAATTACTAACTGTAAAGCCGCACAATAAAAATCTACAATAAAATTGTCGATCGGTCGCTGTCTCAAAACTCGCAAAGGGAAATTTCTGAGAAAATCCTGCCACAGTTTTTTTTTCCGCAGGAGTTGGATTTTTCCGCAGTTGTTTGGCGATGGGGATGAGTTTTGGGTTGTATGGTAGGTGGAAGTTTGAGTCGTTTAGTCTTGGCATGATCCCGGTACGATCTCCCTGGCACACCCCTTAAGAAGGGGGGAACAAGATGTTAATGGAAATTATAGTAGAAGGAGCGATCGCTTGTTTGGGATGGGGAGGGCGATCGCTTTGGGAATGGAGAGGGCGATCGCTCTTTTGGGGATATGGAAAGGCGATCGGTCTTGTGGATGGACAGGGGATCGCGCCCCTTTTGGATAAGTCAAAAAGTGCGATCGCTTTTTGGGTATTTTTGGCTATATGGAAAGGGATCTCGGTCTTGTGGATGGACAGGGGCGATCGCTCTTTGGGAATGGAGAAGGCGATTGCTAAATCAGTTAGAAATGCGAGATCGTTGAGCAAATTCAATTAAACTTCAGTAAAATAAGACAGAGCCATCTGAGCCTCCCAATCTAACTCACCATGCAAACTTTAACATTTGACAGCATCTTAGACGCGATCGAAACATTGTCTGTAGACGAACAAACCAATCTGCTTGTCATCATACACCGCAGACTTAGCGATCGCCGTCGCACCGAAATTGCCGCTAATATCGCACAAGGAAAGCAGGATTATCAATCTGGAAACGTATTTCGAGGTACAGTTGATGAAGCGATCGCGGAGTTAAACAGTTGAAAATTATCACATTTGCTCCCTCATTTAAACGTGCCTACAAAGCCCTCATCCGCAAACACCCGGAACTACAGTCCAAAGTTGAAGCTGTCTTGAGAGTTTTGGCAGAAAACTCTTTTGAACCATCACTGCAAACACACAAACTCAAAGGTCAATTAGCTGGCTCTTGGGCTTGTACAGTGGAATATGACTGTCGGATTGTATTTGATTTTGTTAAAAATCCAGAGTAGGGAGATGAAGAAATTCTCTTGCTAGACATTGGCAGTCATGATGAGGTGTATTGAAAATGCTTGCTTATGCGATCGCCTGTTTATATCTGCCACAGTCGAGGGCGATCGCCCCGATGATCGCATCGGGCCACCCATTCAACTCTCCTCCCTCATGTCCCCCCCTTCGATCGGGGGGCGCCAGGGCGATCTAGCCTCAAAAATCACCCTCAATCAAACCCAACAACTCCCCACAAACCCCCTCAAAACTCTGCAACACATCAACATTCGTAAACCTGACAACCTTCAATCCATACCCCTCTAAAATCCCGGTTCTTTCTGCATCATATAGTTTCCCTTGTTCCGTAAAATGACTCTCCCCATCAATCTCAATTACTAACTGTAAAGCCGCACAATAAAAGTCTACGATAAAATTGTCGATGGGGCGCTGTCTCAAAACTCGAAATGGGAAATTTATTAGAAAATTCTGCCACAGTTTTTTTGATGATGGAGTTGAATTTTTCCGCAGTTGTTTGGCGATGGGGATGAGTTTTGGGTTGTATGGTAGGTGGAAGTTGGAGTCGTTTAGTCTTGGCATGATCCCCCCGAATCTCGGCATGATCACCCTGGCACCCCCCGATCGAAGGGGGGGACAAGATGTTCATTAAAATTGTCGGCGAAGGGGCGATATTTAGGGAATAGTTTCAGAATTAGTTTATCTCAAACCATGTCTACTTGACAACTAGGGCGATCTTTTGGGGATAGGGAAAGGTCGATCGCTCTTTTGTTATGAGTCAAAAAGTGCGATCAATCTTGCTGTTTTCGTCAATATTTAAATTCTAGGTTTTGGGGCGAGATTTAAGAAATAATTTCAGACATTGACTGAAAAATTAGCAGCCTCAGCATCGTTAATTGCCTGCCTCAACCGCACCAAACGCCTTTGTCTGCTGTCATTTTCCAACTGCATTGTAATGTCTTCTAATTCCAGAGTCGCTGCTTCCATTGCTAAACGACTGCGGCGCAAATTAGCCAATAATCTCTTGGCTGTTTCAGGATTGGGAATACGCGGTTGGCTAGTCATGGCAAATTCCACTCCGTTTTCACTTCTTGAATACTCCGTTCCATTGCCGGAATTTCGATTTGGATGCGTTCAATAGATTGGTTTACTAAGTTTAGCATATCAACCGAAATTGTGGGTTGAGACTCAGCTATGCGTAACTGAAAATTAGACAGCCGATTAAACCAGGGTGTAGCACGTTCAGCCACACTTTTCAGTTCATCCAGAAATGGTATCGTATCACTCGTTTCTCCCAAAAGTTCAAATAGAGTCAATTCTGCTGCTGTTGCTGCGTCAACAATATCTAGCAACTGGCGTTTCAAATTCCAGATAATTTCCGCAAGTTCGTTGGGGAATTTTGCCATACTTGCACGCTCCTCATAACTCGTCAATCATTGTAATTATAAACGATCGTGCAGTCCGCGTGCGAAGCTATCCCATAGGAAATCGCTTTTTGGGGATATGGAAAGGGATCTCGGTCTTGTGGATGGACAGGGGCGATCGCTTTTTAGGGATGTGAGTGCGATCGCGCTTCAACTAATTCTATTCTTCTACATTCTCAAATTCATCCATTTGCAATGTATACTGCAATGCTAGCTGTAATCTTGATACATAATCTGCTGAAAGAGTGCCCAATTTTTTGATTAATCGCTCTCTATCTACCCCTACTATTTGATAGCAAAGCACGACAGAATCTTGTGTTAAACCACCTTCACCAGTCGGTAAAATAATTGTCCCTGGTATTTGAGCATCGTCGCAGATTACTTGTTATGGGAATTACTACTACTGTTGTAGTAAAGCGGTCTAATGTATCTCGCTGTACAATAATGACTGGTCTAATTCCTGCTTGTTATGACCCTCTAGAAGGATTCAAATCTGCCAAATAAATATCTCCTAGCATCAGATTTTATCCTGTTGCTGAAGTCGAGGCAGATAATCACTTAAGGCGACTTCTGCAAAAGCTAAATACTCGGCGGCAAACTCAGCTTTTAGTATCGCAGCTTCTTCATCAGAAATGTCATCCCATTCTCGAAATAATTGTTTTTTATTAGCATATTTTTGAAGTAGATATTGTTGAGTAGCTTGCTGTTTGTCAGCCAGATATTTCCAGATTACGCGATCGAGTTCCTGTAACTCTAAAACTTCCAGCATTTCAAGCTGATTAACAATTTGTTTGAGGATAGCCTGTGACATAGGTTTTCACTTTTTGCGCTTGCCTAGTTTGTTTATTATACAACTATTCGCGTCCAGTGGGTTAGCGATCGCTCTTTTGTCATGGAAAGCTCGATCGCTTTTCTCGATCGAGGAATCTCGCTTTTTGCTTCGAGGAGGGGCGATCGTGTTTCTAAGGAATGGAGCAAATTAATCGTAGAGAAACGGGTTAAAGCCTGTGTCCCTAGAGCGTCAAAATATGATCAACTTAGTAAAAGAACTCGCCTTCAAGATATCCAAGCCATGAAGCTTATTTCTTTATCAGCACATTTTGATGGGCAATCTATTCAGCTCGATGAACCCTATAAGCTTGAACCAAACATAAAACTCATTATCACAGTCCTCCCGGAACAATTAGCAGAACGCGAAGCCTGGTTGTGGTTGTCAAGGCATCAACTAAACAAGGCCTACAATCAGAACGACGATTACCCGCTCGATGTAATTAAAACACCAAATCCTGACTATGCAGGAAGCTGATGTTGTTCTCACCCCAATTCCTCAAGCTGACGGGACAATTAAGAATCGTCCAGTCATCCTTCTGAGGGAACTACCTCCTTATGGAGATTTTTTAGTTTGTGGTGTTAGCACCCAACTACATCAACAGGTTCCAGATTTTGTCGATATTATTTCCCCTTCAGACCCACACTTTGCTGGCAGTGGTTTACGGTCTCAATCGTTAATTCGGTTAGGTTTCCTTGCTGTATTGCCTCGCAATCAAATTATCGGTTCTATTGGAGCTATTTCATCGCAAGCGACATCAACGCTTACTAAAAACTCTGAGTGATTATCTTGTGAATTAGGGAGAAGGTCGATCGCTCTTTTTGGTATAAAAAGGTCGATCGCCCTTTAATGCTTTTTCTCGATCGAGGGCTGCATCAGCAACTAGCGCAACGACTGAATTATGCCGCCTAATATTTTATCTGATAACCTCGATAGCATCGAGCAAGCCCTTCAACTCTCCTCACTCAAAGTCCCCGTTCTTAAGGGGATTTAGGGAGATCGAGACTGTGGTTCCTACCCGCACCAAAATACTATTTAGATGCGGGATAGCTTACTTTAAAAAAAGGGGGAATCTAATCGGCAAAATCGGGGAAAACCTCGCGCACGGCCGGATGCACCAATCGGTGATTCTGCACGTTCAATCCCTTCGCCAAACTCGGATTCATTTCCAAAGCTTTAATCCCGCTATTTGCCAACTGCAAAACATAAGGCAAAGTGCTGTTATTCAAAGCTTGAGTCGCAGTCCAAGGCACGGCACCGGGCATATTCGGCACGCCGTAATGCACGACTCCTTCCTCAACATAAGTAGGATTTGTGTGAGAAGTTACCCGCAAAGTTTCCACGCAGCCGCCTTGGTCAACGGCTACGTCAACAATCACAGAACCGGGGTGCATCTTCGCAACAAATTCGCGAGAAACCAGAATTGGAGCTTTTTTGCCCGGAACCAAAACCGCACCGATTAATAAATCAGCATCGGGAACAACTGCTTCAATTTGTAGAGGACTGCTGTAGAGGTATTCTACTCTGGAACCGAACAGAGTTTCTAAATAGGCTAGACGATCGACATTTACGTCTAAAATCTGCACTCTGGCGCCCATTCCTACAGCAATTCTGGCTGCTTCTGTGCCAACGATTCCGCCGCCCAAAATCACAACTTTACCCGGTCTTACCCCTGGTACGCCGCCCAAAAGTACGCCCCGACCACCTTGCTGTCGTTCCAGAAATCGAGATCCGAACTGCACGGCCAAACGCCCTGCAATAATACTCATCGGCGTCAGCAGTGGCAATTTTCTGTCCGGGAGTTCGACGGTTTCGTAGGCGATGGCCTGGACTCCGCTGCTGATTAAATGCTGGGTTAATGTGCGATCGGCTGCCAAGTGCAAATATGTAAACAGCAACTGCTCTTTTTGAATCAGCGGATACTCAGCAGGCAGTGGTTCTTTAACTTTAACAATTAGTTCGCGCTTCCAGACATCGGAAGCCTTTAAAACAATCTTAGCCCCTGCTTGAACGTAGTCCTCGTCTGCGAAACCGGCCCCAGCACCAGCATTTGTTTCCACAAAAACTGTGTGGCCTTTGTCCGAACAAGCCCGGACACTTGTGGGGCTAAGCCCGACTCGAAACTCTAAATCCTTGATTTCCTTGGGGACGCCTATTTCCATCTATAACCTCTAATCTCAGGCATACATAGATCGAATCTAACTTAAAAACCATTCCCAGCGGGCCAATACTCTTGTAGATTTTAGATTTGGCAATCCGGCTGGGGTAGGATAATTTGTGTTGGATTTTCCGCCAGATCGATCGCAATTTCCTCAATTTAGACTTGAATTACATAATTTTTTGATTGATAGATCGACCGCAGATGTAGGGCTGATTAACACAGAGTAACGCAGATAATTTCAAGAAGAGTCAATATATTTGATCTGTCACTTATAATTTAACAGGCATAACTCGCCCCCCTATCTAAACAAATGCCACGCACACCTACCTTAACATTCGATCGCGGAACTCTCTTGCTGCACCCGCCGCCCAAAGGCAGAGACTGGGTGGACTTTGCGACCTGGGACGATCGCGTGGAAAAATTCCGCATTCGAGCGATTCACTACCGCCCGCTGGTAGAATGCCTCCAAGCCGACTGCATTCACTTTACCGACGAAGCTAGGGCATACGAACTACTCGAACTCGTACCCAGCGTGGAAATGCAGCCTTACCCACATCAAGAACAAGCCCTCGCAGCTTGGCAGGAAGCAGGAAGCCAAGGAGTAGTTGTCCTCCCCACCGCTTCGGGCAAAACTTATCTGGCACAATTAGCGATGCAAGTCACTGGTCGTAGTACATTAATTGTAGTACCAACTCTCGATTTAATGCACCAGTGGTATGCTAATTTAAAGGCAGCTTTTCCCGACATCGAAATCGGATTGTTGGGCGGAGGTTCGCGGGACAAAACGCCAATTTTAGTGGCAACCTACGACAGTGCAAGTATTCATGCAGAAACCTTGGGCAATAAATACGGTTTGCTGGTTTTTGACGAATGCCACCATTTGCCAACAGACTTTTATCGAGTAATTTCCGAATATGCGATCGCGCCTTTTCGACTCGGACTGACAGCCACACCCGATCGCACAGATGGCCGCCACAGCGATTTGCATTTCCTGATCGGCCCCACAGTATTTAGCAAAAGACCCGAAGATTTGGCAGGCGATGCTTTAGCCGACCATAAAATTGTTCAAATCATGGTAAAACTGTCAAAAGAAGAAACCGACCGCTACGGCGAATTAATCAACATTCGCAACGACTTCTTAAAACAGTCTAACATCAAAATATCCAGCCTCGATGGTTGGAAACAGTTTATCATGGCAAGCGCGCGATCGCCCCTAGGACGGCGCGCCATGCTAGCCCACCGCCAAGCCAAAGAAATCGCCCTTTGTACCGAAGGAAAACTCCGAATTTTAGCCCAAATACTAGCAGAACACTCTCCCCAGCGCACGCTAATTTTCACCGGAGACAACGCCACAGTTTACCGAATTTCCCAAGAATTTCTCATCCCCACAATTACCCACCAAACCCCAGTCAAAGAACGCCACGAAATCCTCGATCGCTTTCGCAGCGGCGAATACAAAACCCTCGTCGCCTCCCATGTTCTCAACGAAGGAGTGGACGTTCCCGACGCCAGAATTGCTATCATATTGTCAGGTACCGGCAGCGAACGCGAATACATCCAGCGATTGGGTCGAGTTCTCCGCAAAAGCAGCGATGTAAATAAGTTAGCAATTCTCTACGAAGTCGTCACCGAAGACACCAGCGAAGAAAGAACTTCTCAACGCCGCCGAGGAGGAATGCAGCCTCACAAACCGAAACCACAAACACAAATAGAACCGCCAAAGCCAGAATATCAGAAATTAGAAACTGTCAAACCGACACCCATTTACGGAGTCAATCGGGAGGCGACTAAAAAAGCAGCAGAATCACCCGCAAAATGGGGAGAAGACAATGATGATTCTAAGGATGATTGAAGATTACCCAATTAGTGTATAATCTCACTATTAACTAATTCACATTCCCTAAAAATGAGCGAAACTGCACAACTAACTAACTTTAAAATTTTCCCCAAACATACAGGAGTTTGGGAGGGAGACTGGACAATACTCGATGCCGACTGCAAAGAAACCAGGCGTTTTACAGCAGTTGTTACCCAAAAAATAGTTGACAACGAGTGGAGGCAAACTAACCTTCAAACTTATGCCAATGGCCAGAGTGAAACCCAAAATTTTGTGGGTTATGTTGTCGGCGAAGGGCAAGTGCAAATTGAAGGTCTGGACTCAGTTTTTTCCAACTACAATACACTAGCGACAGAAGTTGGAGATGATTTGATAATTTTTCAAGTATGGGACAAAGCAACTGGCTTTATGAGGGCTGTTGAAACAATCCATCTTGTCAGTTCCGATCGCCGAATTCGGACTACCCAAAGCTTGACAGAAGAGGGAAAACTCAGGGGAGTCATGGTGATTGTTGAACAAAAAATTGAGTAAAACTTTTCACTGCTTATGTTACCCACTGATTTATTAAGTCACCGCCAAAACGGAGAATCAATTATTCCTCTCCGCCTCAAGATAGATGCTAAAAATTTAGAACCAGCTACGGAAATGATCGACTGCTTCCAAGAGTCGATCGGCAAAACCCAAGGCGAACTCGACGGACGCTTGCTAGAATTAGAAGGCGACAGCCCGGATTATCGGCTGAAACGGGGATTAGCGCACCTGCTGAAAGGCGGTTTCTCCACCTTGGAAGTCATCAGTCCCCTAGAACCCTCAGAGTTGAGACAGCGGGTTTTTGCCTTGTCCGCGCGATCGACTCCCAGCCCTCAATCCACCCAATTAACCCTGGAAAAAGTAGCAAGTGAGCTCAGCCAAGAGTTAAACAGAGAAGTTTTGCCTCACGAAATCACTACAGGTTTATACGCCGATTTAAACGAAAACAAAATCCTCACTGAGTTTAATGCACCAACTCCCGAAAACTTGCTTCACAAATACAATCTTTCTCAAGTTCAAGGCATATTTTACCGAGCAAGTCAAGTCAAATTAACCGCCCACCGCAACGATCCAGGAGAATACAAACTCTTATTTCGCTATTTGAAACTATTTCAATTAATGACTTACATCGAAGGCGATGCAGACCACGGTTTTACACTCACAATAGATGGCCCTACAAGCTTATTCAAACCCAGCACCCGCTACGGCTTAGCCCTCGCGAAAATGCTGCCCGCACTGCTGCACGTCACCAAATGGAGTATGCACTCGACACTGCACACAAAAGACCCTTTTAGCGGCGTTTTGAAAACAGGTAAATTCACCCTAAATTCCGACTGCGGTTTAGTCAGCCACTATCCCCCTGGCAAGCCTTATGATAGTATGTTAGAAGCCGCATTTGCTGAAAGATGGAATTCCACAAAAACCGAGTGGCAACTAGAGCGAGAAGTTGATTTAATTCCAATTCCAGGTAGTGTGATGATTCCCGACTTTCGGTTAGTGCATCCCGACGGGCGAGTATTTTTATTAGAAATAGTTGGCTATTGGCGGCCGGAGTATTTGCAAAAGAAATTTGCACAAGTACAGAAGTCTGAATGCGATAACTTGATTTTAGCTATTTCCGAACGGCTGAATTTAGAAAAAGCCGGAGTGAATGTAAATGAAGTGCCAGCAAAAGTAGTCTGGTTTAAAGATAAATTGCTGCCCAAATCAGTCCTAGAAGTCCTCGAAGAGTAACCAATCCGCCCATCAGTTGCAAACTTCTTTCGTAATTGCTCAACCCCCTTGACAAGAGAACGAGATAGACATTAGATAAAGGAATGAAAAAACTCCCTGACCTAAAACAACTATCGGACGAGGCAAAAGACGCCTTGATAGTATATCTATGGCAGGAAATCGAAAAACTACGCTCCGCATTAGCCACTTACTCTTCAAAGTCAGACTCATCCCCCGCTAAAACCAGCAAAAATTCCAGCACTCCACCATCGAAAGGATTCAAGCCCAACATCAAGCCATCAAAAATAGAAGGGGTCAAAAGACAAAAAAGCGTAGGCAGAGCAGGAGGGGGAAGACACCTACATCTCGAACCCGACCAAATCATTATCGCAAGAGTGAAAAATTGTCCCGAGTGTGGAGAAACAGTCACTGCCAGAGCCCAAAAATTGCAATCCGTCTATGACAAAATAGAACTACCACCAATTCGCCCGATCGTAACGCGCATAGAACGTTATAGCGGTCGCTGCGCCTGTTGTCAAACCGAGTATCTTGCCCCCGTACCCGCAGGAATGGAACCGGGTTCACCATTTGGCAGTTCAATTCAAAGCCTGGTTACGTATCTGCGCTACACTCATGCGATCGGCTACGAACGGCTGTCGGGAATCTTGTCATCGGTTTTTGGACTCAAGATATCCGAAGGAGCGATCGCCAACCTCTTAAGTACCGTCAAAACCAGTTTAGACGATCGAGTAAATCAAATACTACAACGATTGCGACAAGCAAAATTAATCTGCTCGGATGAAACCAGTGCCAGAGTGAACGGACAAAACCAATGGGAGTGGGTATTTCAGAACCAGGATATTTGCTTGCACGTCATCCGCCCGAGTCGAGGAACTGGGGTAATTAACGAAATTCTGGGAGAGCATCGCCCACAGGTGTGGGTGTCAGACTTATTTAGCGCTCAAAAAAATCACCCAGCAGAACAATGGCAAGTGTGTGAGTGCCCATCAACTGCGGGATTGCCAATATGCCATTGATGCAGGAGACAGGATTTTTGCCCCAGCGATGAAGAGGTTATTATTAAGGGCTTTTGTCATCCATCGACGACGCGACAGGATGGACGAGGCTAAGCTGGAGCGATGTCGCAGCAATTTACGAGAAAGATTAACCAGAATTTTGAGTTTAGTACCATATCAGCCGGATGGTGTCCGGTTGCGAAAACGCCCTAGGCGAGCTGATGGATAATTTGTTCTTATTTCTGGAAGATGTGACAATTCCACCCACAAATAATTCTAGCGAACAAGCGATTCGGATGAGCGTGATATTTCGTCGCGTAACTAATTGCTTTCGTTCAGAATGGGGGCGAGATTTATTTGCGGCGGTTAGTTCCGTTGTGAATACTGGTAAAAGGCAGGGCTTAACTGCTTATCAAGCTATTCAACAAGCCCTCTCTATTCATGGCTCCCTTTTTTCCCCTAGTTGAGCAATTACCTTCTTTCTTTCATTCTCTCTCTCTGCGCCCTCTGCGCCCTCTGCGGTTCAAAAAAATCCTCCTCAAAAAATATCGCACATTCCCAGCTATACTAAAATACTGTAGTTTAGACTAAAAAATGAGTGCAGCTAAAAGTAGCCACCTTTTAACAGAAGGCAAGATGTTGCTCAAAAACTCAATAGGTAGAAGATTAAACAGCTAATCTTGAAGACTTTTTGCGTCGAGAAACCCGTTTTTTGACAGTGGGATAATATGGTGCCTTAGTACGTGCCTTTCCTTTTTCCCAGCCGGGGGATTTTCCCCTATGTTTAGGCATTTTCGCGGGAGTACCAAGGTCAACTAAAACTGACAACATTGATTGGGCAACACGTCCAGGAGTTAAATTGATATTAGCCGATTGCCAAGGTAATATATTCTCGACGACTAATTCCCTAGCTAGCCAGAGTTGCCAACTCATCAATGGCATTAAATCGCTCCAGCGCTCAGATTGTTCGGGAGTTCTCAAGTTAGGCAATGTCCAATGTAATCTTTGCTTAGCCAATCTATACCAATGATCCACTCCAAAACGTCGTAAATACTTAAACCAAACAGTTTCTAGAGGGAGAGTTCGTTCTCCCACCCAAGCCAACCACAAGGGTGGAAACGGCTGACCGTTTGACATGGGATTCATTCTTTCGACCAGGATTAAATTGACTCTCTGTTCGGCGGCACGATAAAAATGTAAGTCAAGCCATTGCCTGACTCGGACTTGTCCCAAATCTGGATGTTCGTCAATTGCGATCGCAGTATCCGCTTCGAGCCATGTGGTTGGGTCGGAGAGCCTCATTTTCTGACCGTGCTTGCGGGGTCTGCCGCGACCACTATATGCTGGTGGTGCTGACCATAAGCAGGCATTCTTTCGGACTCTCATTAAACAATACTTCGGACAGTTTTTAAGCAGCGAGAGTACCATAGGATAGGACTGACGGAAGGTTAGGGTGATTTAAAATTA
>NZ_JAUBUC010000120.1:0-17410 GCF_036705285.1 Microcoleus sp. B4-C1
CGTCCAAAAAGGACGGGCGGGACGCCCATCCCACAATAACAATTAAAATTGTAAGTTATTTAATTCGCGATCCTTAGTTCCTTTGCCTACTCCGCACTATTTACGCTATGTATAGTATGGTTGCGTAAGTTTTGATGGTATCAGAAAACAATAGACCTCTTGCAAAAATAACTAGGACGGGCCGAAGAACACGTCCAATAAATTTATGAAAAGGACTTTTGCAAGAGGTCTAATAATCGGTAATTTGTACGCAAATATACGCAGACAAACCCGGATATAGAGTTGAGCTTATCTGCGTACATTAGCCTGCATCTGCGGTTTTATTATGCTTTATTCCCCGTAGTGGCCGCCGACAACCTTACCCCGAAACACAACATAATTGTAGATGTTGTAAAAAATCATAATCGGGATCAGAATGCCCATAAACACAATCATAAATACCAGGGCGCTGGGCGAAGCGGCGGCTTGGTAAATCGTGATTTGCGAGGGAATAATGTACGGAAAAACAATCAATCCCAAGCCGATGAAAGTAAGCAGAAAAATCAGAATCGTCCAGACAAACGGCGTGCGTTCTTCTTTGTTTGCGAGACTTTTCAGGAGCAGTCCTACCAACAGCACTCCCAGCAAAGGAATTGTGGCAAAGACATAAACTAGCGGTTTCTCGAACAACCTGGATCTAGCACTTTCGTAAAAAATCGGAGTGGCGATCGTAATTAAAATCGCTCCGATTAAAGTCGTCACTGCCGCAATTTTAGCCGTGCGATAGTGATTTGTTTGCAGTTCGCCCTCTGTTTTCATAATTAGATAGGTTGAACCGATCAAAACATAGCCTTGAATCAGCGTCAAAGCAACCAAGATCGATCGCCAATCCAGCCAATCCCAAGTAGAACCTACAAAATGACCAGCTTCATCAACCGCAATGCCTTCGAGCACAGCACCGAGGGCAAATCCTTGAGCTAAAGCTGCTAAAAAACTGCCAGCACCAAAGGCATAATTCCAGAATAACTTGCGATTAGAATGCTCGCGAAACTCAAAGGCTACAGCCCGAAATATCAAACCAAAAAGCATCATGCAAATCGGTATGTACAATGCCGTTAAAATCGTGCCGTAAGCGAGGGGAAATGCGCCAAACAGAGCGCCTCCCATCAACACCAGCCAAGTTTCATTCGCGTCCCAAACGTTGCCCAAACTCGTCATTAAAATGCCCCGGCGTTCCTCGTCGGAAGCAGTCAGAGACAGGATGCCTACTCCTAAGTCAAAACCGTCTAGCATGACATATAGCAGGAGAAACAAAGCCAAAACTACAAACCAAACTTGCGGGAGAAAATGCTCCAAAGCTTGCATAAAATCTCCTATTGTTGTGCTTCTACGGGACGTTGATCGGGAATGTGTTCTGCGGGTTGAGTTTCGATTGCAGGTTCATTGTCTAAACCAGGCACAGGCAGACTTAAATTAGGCCCTTGGCGGATAATTCTGCTGCCAAAATACAAGGCACAAACAAACAAAAAGCTGTAAACAACGGCAAAGAAACTAAGAGAAGTTAAAACATTGCTGGCGGGGATGTTTGACACCGCGTCAGCAGTGCGAATTTGCCCGTATAAAGCCCAAGGTTGTCGGCCGACACAGCGCACAATCCAACCCGATTCTACAGCAATATATCCCAGGGGAGCAGCTAATACCCAAGCGCGCATTAGCCAAGGTTGACTGCTAATATTTTCAGCAGAAAGTTTGCCTCGCATCCACTGAATTATACTGAATAGCATCAGTCCTAAAAAGAAGAATCCAATCCCGGACATGATGCGGAAACAATAGTAGATTAAACCCACCATTCTGGGTCTATCTTCGGGTTTCCATTCCTTTAAACCTAGCACGGGTTCGGATAGTTTTTGTTTGAATTCCAGAACGTATCCTAAGCCATTCGGTACGCTAATTTCCCAGTCATTTTTTTGGGCTTTTTCATTAGGCAAAGCTAGCAAAGTCCAATCGGCTGACTCTCCCGCTGGTGAAGTTTCCCACTTAGCTTCGATTGCTGCTAATTTAGTGGGTTGATAGTGATAGACTTGTTCAGCGCTCAAATGTCCGATGTATATCTGCAAAGGTGCAACGGCGATTGCTGTCGCTATGGCAATTTTTAAAGACTTGGAAAAAAAGGCTTGGTTGCGCTTATTGAGAATGTACCAAGCGCTAATTCCGCCAATGACAAACAGGGAAGTTTCTAACGTCGCAAAAAACATATGAAGAATGCTGTTTAATGCGAACGGGTTCATAATTGCTTGAAAGTAATCGCTGACAATAAACTTGCCATTGACCATTTCTCCGCCTGCAGGAGTTTGCAGCCAAGAGTTAGCGACTAAAATCCAGACTGTGGATAGGTTAGCGCCGAAGGCTACCATGATTGTAGCGAAATAATGGACGATCGGGTGAACGCGCTCCCAACCAAACAGCATAATGCCTAAAAAGCCGGCTTCTAGCATAAATGCCATTGAAGCTTCAAATCCCAAAATGCTGCCAAAAAAGTCACCTACTGCTTCAGAAAATGGTGCCCAATTCGTGCCAAATTGAAATTCCATCGGAATTCCTGAAGCTACTCCAATACCGAAGTTGAGGACGTATAGTTTAGACCAAAAACGAGCGTGATGGTAGTAGTCGGGATTGCGAGTTTTCAGCCACATTCCTTCAACAATTACCAGATAAATTCCCATTCCCGTAGTCAGAACTGGCCACAGCATATGGAATATGGCGGTTAGCGCAAATTGCATCCGTGACAGCGCCACGGTGTTAGATAAGATATCCATCGTTATATCCTTTGCTCAGTTCAAAAGAGGTTAGCTTGCACAAATTACATAATGGACACTGGTTATAATGTAGTGTAAAAATTTATGACATTTTGTAGAGTTGGCAACTTTTAAGGTTTTATACAGATTTCGGTTGTATTTTTTTTGTATGTTAAAATAGGTAGATTATGCTTTGTCGTTGGGTGGGGCGGGTTTATGAGATTGTGGGTTTGAGGCATTTATTGGCAGGTTTACCCGCCCCTACAAGATTTATGTTCGGTGATGGAAATATTATCTTAGCGAACCGTGACTGTATAAGTCAGTTTAAAGGGTTTAAAATTAGCTTTATTTTTGGCTGTTCCGCTCAATTCAAGTTCGTAAATCCCACCCTTGGGAAACACGATATCAGCCCCCGGAATCCCTTGATATTTCTCGGCAGATATGGCGGTTAAAGGTGGCTGCATCAGCGGCTTATCCCCATCTTTACGATTTTTCGGATAAACTTCTAACTTGCAATTGCACTGCTCTAGTGGGATAATTTGACCGCCCCTGCGAGTTAGGGCAAACCAGACTCTCGCAGGCTGTCCGGCGCGGGGATTGTGGTTGGGTTCGAGGTGAAAGGTAGCTGCGACATCTCCCGATACTTCGACTTCGTGCGCCAAAACTGAAATCGAGTTTAACTGCGGCGCGCTGGGAATTGTTGCTTCAATTAGAAATCCCAAAAATACTAACAATCCTAAAGTTTTACTTTTGTTTGACAGGTGAAACATAGAAATTTTCTAGTGATAAAACTGACCAAAACAAGCGCGATCGCACAAACATAACTAACACCACAACCACCGCTAACACGGCTGTCAGCAGTTGATTGTGCAACTTCCATTCAAAACCGCCGAGATAGTGGGAACCGATGAGTGCCGCGTGTACAGCGCACAACAAGAAAGCTGGAACGCTTAACAGGTGAAGGATTCGCCACAGTTGGCCTAAATAGTTTTGAATACGATCGCAACTTGTAACCGCCGCCGGCAACATCAACAGCAGCGACAGCATCCCAGCCGCCATTCCCAACTGATGCTGCGGCAACATAAAAGAGAGCGCGTCAAAATTCCATTTCAGCGTATGATCCAGCATATGAAACGTGTGGGCGACTGCGAGGACAAACGCGCCCACACCCAAGGCGCGGCGGTAGCGCAACAGTTGCGGTAAAAACTTGCTCACCGGACGCGCCAACAGTGCTAGCATCAAGCACAGCAGCGCTGCGTGGCCCGTAAAATCAACCATTTCATCGGTTCGCAGCAAGGTAAGAATCCCGATCGCCACTGTCACCCAACCACCCATCCGAAACAGTTGACTGCGCTTGTCCGCGCTCAATCTGCCAGCAAAAAAACTCACTCCCAGCATAGTTGGCAAGGTGCCGAGTCCAAAAGCCAGCATCGTTGCCGCACCCAAAACCGGATTTCCGGTTTCCGCCGCCTTAATCTGCGCCGCGTAGAGGAAACCGCAGGGAATCAAACCCCAAAGCAAACCCAAACCAATCGGCACCCACCAGTTTTTTTGCGCCGAAAGCTTGCTCATTGCTTGTCCGACTCGATCGTGCGACATTGGGTGCAACAGCGGCAATCCCGGCAGCAAGTTCGGTTTAATTTGCATTACTCCGAACCAAATCAGCATCGTGCCCGTGAGAAGTGCGATCGCCCGCCGCAATTCGCTGCCCGTACCTGCCAAAAGTCCGCCAGCAATTAACACCGAACCCACTCCGCCAATTGCTGCACCCACCAAAGCGTAAGCAGCAATTCTCCCCAAATTTAGCAGCAAATGAAAGCGGAAAGCAGCTAATTTATCGTTGCGGGAATTAGAAAGAGAAAACGCCATTGTCAGCGGGCCGCACATCCCCGCGCAGTGACCGAAACTGCCGAGAAATCCCAAAATTGCAATTAGCAGCAGGTCTAGCATTTTGAGTTAGTAGTCAATCGATTTTAGATTTTAGATTTTAGATTTTAGATTGACTTGCGCGAGATAAATGCTCTTTCTTGAGGATTTTCGATTTTCGATTTTGGATTGATTCCACGGATAAATGCGGGGGTTTGTACAACCTTTGAAATTCGTGGTCAAATTTATCTCCATCAGAGGGGCGGGTTTATTTATCCCCTGAGTAAGTTAGAAATATTTCTCGTGAAACCCGCCCCTACAGACTAATGACTAATGACTAATGACTAATGACTAATGACTAATGACTAATGACTGTTGACTAATAACTACTTTTTTTCTGGATGCGCCGCAGCAGGCGAAGCTGCACCCATTTGATTGATGGTAGCAATTAGCTGATAAAGCCGCCCTAAATCCCGCTGGTTGAAATGCAAAACTAGGCGCGGCATATCGAAAGTTGCATCTCCTATTTCCGGTTCCAAAGCTTGAGTTTTTTCAATTTTTCCGGTGACGACAATATCGCTAAAATCAGTATTTAGCCGATCGACATTCTCCTCAGAAAGCTCTGTTTTCAAACGAATTACCAGTTTTTCGCGCACGTAGCGGCAGGAGTGATAAACCAGATAAAAACTACCGATCGCCTCGCAAGCGACATTTACATCGTCAGTAATCGTATACAGGCTGCGATCGTTGACTGAAATCAAGCCCCGGCCCCGCAATTGTTTTTGCACAAAATAATTCCAATCGTGCCAATAATCTCCTCCGGGTCGATCGATCAATACCAAAGGAGCCGGCCCGAACTTGCCAGTTTGAGTCAAAGTCAGACACTCAAAAGCCTCGTCCAGAGTGCCAAAACCGCCCGGAAACAGAGCCAAAGCATCGCTCTCCCGGAGAAAAAATAACTTACGAGTGAAAAAATATTTAAAATTGAGCAATTTGGGATCGCCGGCAATGAAAGGATTAGAACTCTGCTCAAAAGGTAACTGAATGTTCAGCCCAAAAGAACCTTCAGCAGTCGCCCCCTCGTTCCCCGCCTGCATAATTCCCCCGCCGCCGCCAGTAATCACCATAAAACCCTGCTTGGCCATCGCCCGCGCAAAGTCTCTGGCCATCAAATATTCCACAGATTGCGGTGACACCCTCGCCGAACCAAAAATCACAATTTTGCGAACGTGGCGGTAAGGATAAAACATCTCAAAAGCGTTCTCCATATCTCGGAGCGACGCCGCAATAATTTTCCAGTCTAGCCGATCGAGATCCTCTCCGGCCATTTGCACTATAGTAGAGAGCGATCGTTCGATCCACTCAGAGTGCTTCAACTTTGGCAAGCGATCGAGCAACTCCATCACTTCAGCTTGGAGAGACTCAAAACCTTGACCATACCCAGAAGGAATCATGAATTTTTCCGAAACGGTAACAAATTGTCGCGACTAAAAATTAAGGGGCAAGCCAAAGTTAGAAGCCAATAGCCACCAGCAAATTGCTCTGCTGGGTACTAATAACTTTTCCCGTAGCTTAGCCCCGGTTCTGAAGCGAGTTAGCTTTCGCGGCCCACAAAGAACAGCGCGAAACCCCTCGCAGTTCAGTTAAATGTACTTTTCCAGAGTGTTGGCCAGAGTAGTTTTCGGAACTGCCCCAACTACCATATCCACACGTTGACCGCCCTTAAATATCATCAGCGTCGGAATGCTGCGGATACCGTATTGGCTGGCGACGTTAGGATTCTCGTCGGTATTAACTTTTACTACCTTGACCTGCCCTTCATATTGCTGGGCAATTTCGTCTACGACGGGCGCCACCATCCGACAGGGCCCGCACCAGGGAGCCCAAAAATCCACTAGAACTGGAACTTCGCTATCGAGCACTTCCTGCTTAAAGGTAGAGTCGGTTACTTGCGCGGCTGCTGACATCCCTAGCCATCCTTGTAAATACTATTTCTCGGATAACAAGTCTAGCAAAAAGTGTAACCACTTGCGTCAATCGATTTTAGATTTTAGATTTTAGATTTTAGATTTTAGATTTTAGATTTTAGAATTGAAGCATTGACCCCACGGATAAATACGTTCGGCAAGTTTCCTCGGATACAGGTTTTTTATTTCACCGGTCCTGAGTCTGCTTTCGGTCAACGATTTTAAGAGAAGGCTTCTGAACGAAGAAGGAAGAGGGAAGACGGTAGAAGGAAGAAGGCACAAGGTTTCTGAGGATCGCGAATTAAATAACTTACAATTTTAATTGTTATTGTGGGATGGGCCTAAGAGCCCGTCTTTTTTGGACGGGCTCTTAGGCCCATCCCACTTTCAAAAGTGGAAGTTATTTAATTCTCATTCCTGAAGGAACAAGGCACTGATGTTTCCCAAGGCAGAATGCACTTATGTAGAAAAAAAATTCTCCCACCCCCAGACTCTCCCCCTCTCCCCCTCTCCCCCTCTCCCCCTCTCCGGAGCGAAAAGCCTCAGTTCTGTATCTAGTAAGCAAGAGCCAAGATTTCCGGCAAAAAAGGAACCGCCCGAACAGTAGTCCGGGCGGAGTGTGGTGTGAGGAGTGAACGGAAACATGCGTCTCCGCTTCTTCTATTGTGACATCTCCTTCTCGATAATTCCACAATATTCTGTAAATTTCGAGACTGTGGAACAAATTTTGTCAAGGTATGCTGGTATTCGATCGGTAAATCTACTTACCCATGCCCAACTGCTGAGCTTTTTGATAGACTTTACCCTCAGTCAGCAGAGAAGGAGCAATTACCACTTCCACCTGCTGCATCTCCTTAAGATCCTTAGCGCCCAAGGTGCCCATGCTAGTTTTCAGAGCTCCGAGCAAGTTGTGCGTACCGTCATCTAGCACCGCAGGCCCCCGCAAAATTTGCTCCACAGTACCCGTAGTCCCCACGCGAATGCGAGTGCCCCGCGGCAAAACCGGGCTGGGAGTCGCCATCCCCCAGTGAAAGCCGCGGCCAGGAGCTTCGGCGGCCCTGGCAAAGGGCGAACCAATCATTACTGCATCGGCACCGCAGGCAATGCACTTGCAGATATCGCCGCCGGTAATTAAACCGCCGTCAGCAATCACCGACACGTATTTGCCAGTTTCGCGATAGTAGTCGTCCCGCGCGGCGGCGCAGTCTGCTACCGCTGTGGCTTGGGGAACGCCGACACCCAATACGCCCCTAGATGTGCAAGCAGCCCCCGGCCCAATGCCCACGAGAATGCCCGCAGCGCCAGTTTTCATTAAATTCAGGGCGACTTCGTAGGTGACGCAGTTGCCCAAAATTACTGGGATCGGCATCTCTTGACAGAATTTAGTTAAGTCTAGAGGTGCGATCGCTTCAGGGGAAAGGAAAGCTGTCGAGACTACTGTTGCTTGCACAAAAAATATATCGGCTCCCGATTCAGCAACCGCCCGGCCGTATTTGCTCGCAGCAGCCGGTGTACCGCTGACGGCGGCAATCCCTCCTCCAGCTTTAATTTCTTTAATTCTCAGGTCAATTAATTCTGGCTTGATGGGTTCGGCATAGAGTTGCTGCATCAGGGAAACAAATTCGTGGTTCCCCACACTGGCGATGCGCTCTAATATTGGCTGGGGGTCGGCATAGCGGGTTTGAATTCCTTCTAGGTTGAGCACGCCCATTGCTCCCAATTCCGACAGCAAAATCGCCATGCGGACATCGACTACTCCATCCATGGCGCTGGCGATGATCGGGATTTCTCGATCGATCCCGCCAATCTGCCACTTGGTATCTGCCAAACTCGGATCGAGGGTGCGCTGTCCCGGTACAAGCGCGATTTCATCTATGCCGTAAGCTCTGCGAGCGCTTTTGCCCCGCCCAATTTCAATATTCACGCTGTTTCACTTCCACAATGTATTTAAATTAGACTAACAAAAAGTTAGCCCGCCCGAGTTTAGCTATCGCACGGCTGTCTTTAAAAAAAGCTCGGCACTGATTCTGATTGTATTCTGATTATATGAAATCGAAGGGGATACTTTTCCTCAGCAACGGGCACGGGGAAGACGCGATTAACTGTCAAATTCTCAAAGCTTTGAGAGTATCTGGCGCGGATGTTGATGTTTCGGCGATGCCGGTTGTCGGTGACCACGAATTTCAAAGGTGGTACCCGCCACGTGATTTATCCGTGGAATCAATCCAAAATCGAAAATCCTCAAGCCCCCGCATTTATCTCGCGCAAGTCAATCTAAAATCTAAAATCTAAAATCTAAAATCGATTGACGGGGCTGCTTACCGCCGATCGACCGTGCCAATTATTGGGCCCACCAGTCAAATGCCGTCTGGGGGAGTTTTTTACATGAATCCCCTGTTTTTCCTCAAAGATATTGGCGCAGGGCTGATTGCTTTGACTTGGCAGCAATTGCAGGCTGTTTGGACGCATTCGCGCCGCTGCGATTTGGTGGTGGCGACTGGGGATATTGTCGCCGGGGCGATCGCCCATGCCAGCAACCGCCCCTATATAATTTTTCTCTCTGCCCCTTCTAGTTATTACGAGTTATTACGAGGGGCGAGTCAATTTGGGTTTAATCTTGTGGCAGTTGCTTTGCTCAGAGAAATGTCTGGCGGTTTTTACTAGAGATGCTTTGACTGCTGCTGACTTAAACCAACAGGGTTTAAAGAAAGCTCTGTTTGTTGGCAATCCTGTCATGGACAACCTCAATTCTACGGGCAAAGATTTGCAGTTAACACCCGGAGTTCGGACGATCGCCCTTCTCCCCGGTTCTCGCCTCCCGGAAGCCACCGACAACCTCGTTTTGCTGCTGGAACTGGTTAAAAAAATTGCTAGTAACTCTACTGTGCCGGTGCAGTTTCGGGCAGCTTTAGTTCCAGCTTTAATGACTCAATTAGATTATCTTGCAGCCAGAGCAGGATGGCAAATGCGATTTGTGAGAGTAGGAATGGTTTGCCAACTCATCTCCCCTCGCGACAATCATTTTCACCATTTCTGGATGTTTCTCAATATTGCGGCCGATTTCACAAAAAGTTGCTTTAACTTGATAGCGGTCTAAGATATCTAAAAGCTGATTTGTATAGGGAGGATAGGGCCCGTCGTCCTAGGTGAGGGCAACAACTTTTACTTCAGTATCGGCGCGGTTGATGCCGAAATAATTGTGAAATTTAGTAACTTTAATTAACAGCGATACTGCGAAAAGTAACGCTATTGTGAAAAGCAGAAAATTTTGTAAAATTTTACCGATTCGCATAGCTGCACGCACTCGATCGAGCATTAAAGTGGATTGCTGTCAGATAACCACAATTGGGTAACTTAATCCTTAAGCTATTTTATCATTAATTATTGCCCGTTACGAAAATTTTTATTTTTGGCGATCGTACAATAGCTAGACGCTTCAAGTGCCAGTACACTTGTACCATACATATAGCGTAAGTAAGTCCAGAGCAAAAAAGCAATAATAAAAGATCCGGAGTTGTGGGGGGTGTAAGGCAAGGATGTATATTCGCAGCGAGTTTACTGTTGCTCTCACCCGCTCCTCCCCATGTTATATTTATTTGTATACTCAACTTTTTTAGGCAGCAATAATTCCCAACATGATTTCACTGCCCGATATCACAATTGTCAGCCAGATTTACGAAAGTGCTAATTCCCTCGTATACCGAGGCATCCTCAAATCAAATCAGCAACCTTTGATTTTGAAACTCCTCAAAGAGGATTACCCCACCCCAGCCGAACTCTACCGCTATCAGCAAGAATACGAAATCACTCGCCTTCTCAACCTAGAGGAAACGATTAAAGCCTACGAACTGCGAAAATACGATAACACACAACTCATGTTGTTGGAAGATTTTGGAGGAGAGTCCTTAAAAATCCTGCTGGATGGCCGTCCCTTGGCATTACCAGAGTTTCTCCACCTAGCCATCCAAATCACAGATGCGTTAGGCAAAGTTCATCAAAAAAATGTCATTCACAAAGATATCAATCCATCTAATATTGTCTTGAATCCTCAAACTGGACAATTAAAAATTATTGACTTTGGCTTATCTACCATCCTATCCCAAGAGAATCCCAGCCTCAAAAGTCCTAATCTTCTAGAAGGGACATTGGCTTATATGTCTCCAGAACAAACAGGCAGGATGAATCGCTCACTAGACTATCGCACTGACTTTTATTCTCTTGGCGTTACTTTCTATGAACTGCTAACCAACCAGTTGCCTTTTGAATCCGTTGATGCACTTGAGTTAGTCCATTGCCATATTGCAAAACAACCCACTCCACCTCATGAAAATAATCCCGAAATTCCATTGACTGTCTCAGAAATTGTCATGAAGTTAATGGCCAAAATGGCGGAAGATAGATATCAAAGTGCTTGGGGAATCAACGCAGATTTAAAAACTTGTCTCGCTCAATTTAGAACTGGTAAATTTCAAGCTTTTTCCTTGGGATACCAAGATATTTATCCTCAATTGCAACTCCCTCAAAAACTGTACGGGAGAGAATCACAGATTGACTCCTTATTGAGTGCATTTGATCGTGTAGCGTCGAGACAAGAAAAACAAGTAGGGGCTGGTTTAGCAAATAACCTGAGTAGCCCAAGCACAACTAAGTCACAAAATCTCTCCGTACAGGGACAAACTGAACTCATGCTAATTTCGGGATACTCTGGTATTGGGAAATCAGCTTTAGTTCAGGAACTGTATAAGATCATCACTCAAAAAAGCGGCTACTTTATTGCAGGTAAATTTGACCAGTTGCAACGCGATATTCCCTATCAAGCTTTAGTCGCTGCCTTTCAAGAATTGGTGCGACAATTGCTCACCGAAACTGAACCCCAATTACAACATTGGCGAGAGAAGATTCGACGTGCATTAGGAATCAACGGACAAATTATTATTGATGTCATCCCCGAAGTGGAACTGATTATTGGCAAACAGAATCCCGTCCCAGAATTACCTGCAACAGAAGCACGAAATCGGTTTAATTTAGCTTTTCAAAATTTTATTCAAGTTTTTTGCCAAAAAGAACATCCCCTGGTCCTATTTCTAGACGACCTTCAGTGGACAGACAGCGCTACGTTGCAATTGCTCCAGTTGATCATGACCGATTTTACTACTCAATATCTGTTTGTAATTGGAGCTTATCGAGATAACGAAGTCACTGCAAGTCATCCTGCAATGCTGACTTTATCTGAGATGAAAAAGCAGGGAGTTGTAATTAATCATCTCTCCGTTTCACCCCTAAATTTAAAGCAGGTTAATGAATTCATTGCGGATACGCTGAAAACCGATAGCATCCAGGCGCAAAAATTAGCCGATTTAGTTTGGCAAAAAACACAAGGAAATCCGTTTTTTATCAAAGAGTTTCTCAAGTCACTTTATACCGAGCAATTGCTTAAATTTGATACTAATGCTGGGGCTTGGTATTGGGATTTAGAGCAAATTATAACTAGGAATATTACTGATAACGTTGTTGAGTTCATGGCAGATAAAATTCAAACCTTATCAGATTCAGCACAAAAAGTTTTACGATTAGCCGCTTGCATTGGCAACCAATTTGATTTAGAAACGCTTTCAATTATTAATGAAACTTCTCAAAAAGAAACGGCTGATGAATTATGGAATGCTATTCAAGCAGGATTGATATTACCCCTTGGAGATGATTACAAATTCCTGAAAAGAAACCGAGAGGCGAATGACTTAAAAATTACTTATAAATTTGCTCACGATCGCATCCAGCAAGCCGCCTATTCCCTAATTCCCCCACACGACAAGCAAGCGGTTCACTGGAAAGTCGGGCAACTGTTGTTACAAAATACACCACCACAGGTACTCCAACAAAAGATTTTTGATATTGTCAATCAGCTCAACTTCCGTATTGAAACAATTGATGTTCAGTTAGAAAAAGATAAACTTGCTCCATTAAATCTAATTGCTGGCAAAAAAGCGAAGGCATCAGCAGCTTGGAAACCGGCCTGGAATTACTTAAGCATTGGTATAAATTGCCTGAGTGCAGATAGTTGGCTTCGTCAGTATGACCTAAGTCTAGCACTATATGTGGAAACAGTAGAAGCTGCTATCTTGAGTGGCCACGTTGAGGAAATGGAAAAATTGGCTGACCTTGTGTTTCAACAAGCTACTTCATTGCTGGACAAAGTGAAAGTCTATGAAGTCAAGATTCAAGCCTATACAGCACAAAACAAACCGTTAGAAGCGATAGAGACGGCACTTTCAGTATTAAAGCTGTTGGGGATTAGCTTTCCCAAGAAGCCAAATAAATTAGATATTATCATTGCACTCGCCAGGACAAAGATCGGGCTAGCAGGGAAACGAATCGAGGACTTGATAGACCTGCCAGAAATGACCGATCCTGACAAGATAGCCGCCATGCGTATCCTATCAATTATGCTTTCTGCTGCCTATTTTGCCACACCAGAATTGTTTCCGCTGATCGTGTTTAAACAGGTTGATTTATCAGTAAAATATGGTAATACTCCGGTGTCATCCTATGCTTATTCTACCTACGGACTAATTCTTTCTGGAGAAGTCGTAAACGATGTTAACTCCGGCTATCTATTTGGGAAACTTGCTCTCTTGTTAGTCGATAAATTCAAGGCAACAAAACTTAAATCTCGGACATTATTTATCTTTAATTACTTTATTAGACATTGGCACGAGCATATTAGGGAAAGCTTAACCCCTTTGCTAGATGCTTACTTGATTGGACGGGAAACCGGAGATTTAGAATATGCGACTTTTTCAGCCGGCGCATACTGCTACTATTCCCTGGTAGCGGGCAAGGAACTGACAAGGCTGGAACGGGAGATGGCTATGTACAGTAACGCTTTCCGGCAATTCAATCAAGAAACATTCTTTTATTACAATCAACTCCAGCGGCAGGTCGTATTGAACTTAATGGGTCGGGCTGAAGATAAGTGCCGTTTAATCGGTGAAAGCTATGATGAAATAAAAATGCTGCCCATTCATTTGGCGGCGAATACTACAAATATTTGTCATTCCCTCTATTTTTTTAAATTATACCTCGGCTATCTTTTTCAAGACTATCAGCAAGCCCTGGAAAATGCCGCCTTGGTTGAAAAAAATATAAACAGTGCTGTGGGATCTGTTCCTCTTTCTCATTTTTACAATTCCCTTACTCATCTTGCTATATATTTTGATGTTTCTAAATATGAGCAAAAACAAATCCTGAAAAAGGTTGAATCCAATCAGAAAAAGATCGAGAAATGGGCGAGTTCAGCTCCGATGACTCACCTCCATAAATTCTATCTAGTGGAGGCAGAGCGGCATCGAGTTTTGGGTGAAAAGGCTAGGGCGATCGACTACTACGATCGCGCCATTGCCTTAGCCAAAGAACATGAGTACATCAACGAAGAGGCTTTGGCTAATGAACTGGCTGCCAAATTCTACCTCGCTTGGGGAAAAGAGCAAGTTGCCCAAGCCTATATGACAAATGCTTACTACTGTTATTTACGTTGGGGTGCAACAGCTAAAATGACTGATTTGAAACAACAGTATCCAGAACTTTTAAAGCGTTTTACGAAAGCCAATTTGTCGGATAAATCGCGCAACAGCCTGTCTGATACATCTAACAGCATTTCAGGGGAAACCCTGGATTTGGCAGCATTGATGAAAGCATCTGGGGCAATTGCCAGTGAAATTGAGTTGGATAAACTCCTGACGACTTTGATGAGAATCCTGCTGGAAAGCTGCGGGGCACAAACTGGCTATCTAATTTTAGAGTCTCAAGGACAACTGCGAGTCGAAGCTTCAGGTGAGGCTAACTCAAATCAGGTGATGGTTTTGCAATCGACTCCTATAGAAACCTGCCTGCCTTTATCGATTATTCACTATGTTGAAAGGACTCAGGAAGGATTGATTGAAACCAATGTTTCCCGTGAAGGCAGATTTACCCAAGATGCTTATATCAAAACACAGCAGCCCAAGTCTATCCTGTGCGCCCCTCTGATCAATCAAGGGCAATTAATTGGAATTGTTTACTTGGAAAATAATTTAGCAGATGGCGTTTTTACACCCGATCGCCTGGAACTAATTAAACTGCTGTCAAGTCAAGCGGCGATCGCACTTACCAACGCCAGACTCTACACCCAAGTACAATCGACGCAAAATCGCCTGAATAAATTCCTCAATGCTATTCCCCTAGGCATCTCCGTTCACGATGCCAAAGGACAAATCATTTACACCAATCAAGTTGCACAGCAGTTACTGAATATTCAAGATTTACCAAAAATGGAAACCGATCGACTATCGCAAACCTATGGCGTTTATCGGGCAGGGACAGGGGAGATATATCCAGTCGAACAGTTGCCCCTGGTGCGATCGCTTGGCGGTGAAAAAGCTCAGGCTGATGACTTGGAACTATATCAAAACGAGCGGATTGTTTCTGTAGAATCAACCAGTACGCCAATATTCGATGACACGGGTAATGTAGAATATGCGATCGCAGCTTTTCAAGATATTAGCGATCGTAAGCAGGCACAAAAAACGCTGATCGAAAATGTCCGCTTAGAACAGGAGATTAGTGAGCGCAAAAAAGTTGAAGCAGAACTCGAACAAGCGAAAGAAGCAGCCGTTGCCGCCAACCTCGCCAAAAGCATTTTCCTTGCCAACATGAGCCACGAATTGCGAACTCCCATGAACGCCATTCTGGGTTTTTCTCAACTGATGAATCAGGATACCAATCTGTTAACTGAACAAAAAGAGAACCTTAACATCATTCAGCGCAGTGGAGAGCATTTATTATCTCTAATTAATCAGGTGCTTGACCTTTCCAAAGTTGAAGCAGGACGCATGACGCTATCTAAAAATAATTTGAATCTTCATCATTTCTTAGCTGAAATCGAGGATATGTTTGCCTTAAAAGCCACCGATCAAAGCTTAGACTTACGATTTGAATGTGCTGCCGATGTTCCTAAATATATCTACGCTGATGAAATTAAGTTGCGGCAAGTGCTGATTAATTTAATCAGTAATGCCGTTAAGTTTACCGCTTCGGGAAGTGTGTATTTACAAGTAAAAAATCAACAGGTAAAAGCCCAAATAGAAGCCGAAACTAAAACAACCAACAAGCCACAATCAACAACCATTACCTTTGAAGTAAAAGATACGGGAATTGGCATTGCAGTAGAGGAAATGGAGAATCTATTCAAACCATTCGTGCAAACAGCATCCGGTCAAAAACTGCAGCAAGGAACCGGATTAGGACTGACGATTAGCCGTCAATTTGTCCGCTTGATGGGAGGTGAAATAACAGTCATTAGTCACGGTAAAGCTTTCACCCCTGGAATGCCTCTCAAGGAATTTTTAGAAGACACAACGGGTACAACATTTAAATTTGACATTCCTGTGGGCATCGCTGATGCCAGCACAATTCAAAATCAACCTCAAAGTCGTCGCGTCGTGGCCCTAGCGCCTAACCAACCCCAATATCGCATCCTCGTGGTGGACGATCGAGATTACAATCGGCAACTGTTAGTTAAACTCCTCAAACCTGTTGGTTTTGAAGTGCAAGAAGCGACTAACGGTATTGAAGCGCTTGAAATTTGGGATTCCTACTCACCCCATCTGATCTGGATGGACATGAGAATGCCCGTTATGGATGGTTATGAAGCCACGAAACGCATTAAAGGCACTATCAAAGCTCAAGCTACTGCTGTTATTGCTATTACTGCTAGCGTGTGGGAAGAAGAAAAGGCAGTTATTTTATCGGCTGGTTGTGATGATTTTGTGCGAAAACCGTTCCACACAGAGGCCATCTTTGACATCATGACTAAACATTTGGGCGTCCTTTATATTTATCAGGAGCAAGAGCTACCATCTCCCCCTTCTAATGTGACTGGAGAACCGTTAAATTTCACTGATTTATTAGCATCGATGTCAAAAGAATGGATAGTAAAATTATATGAAGCAGCTATTGACGCTGATGCGGAATTAGTTTGTCAACTCCTTGAGGAGATTCCTGAATCTCACGCTTTCGAGCTTCAAACTCTCAGAAATTGGGTGACGAGGTTTCAGTTTGAGAAGATTCTCGATTTAACTGAATCCTTGGTTGGTGAATGATGATATAGCAGATTCCAGGTTTATGAAGTACACCGCGCGATCGAACCCCGTAGGGAAACGGCCCAGGGCATTGGTGACAAGTTAAGCTGTCAGTCCGCCAAGTGCGCTAGTGGGGCCGCCAGTCCGCCAGGGAATGAATTCCCTGTCTAATAGCTAAAGTCCAATGGCACTGAAAAAGTGAGCCAAAAAAAATCTGTAAGGCAAGATATACATAGATAATTGCCTTACAAACCAAAATATCTCTCTCCATTATGCCAAACCGTGCGTCTATTCTCAAACAACAATTTTTGCAGAGCGTTGCCTCACCTTGGGAGAAGCTGCTGCCAGATTCCTTAGTAGGTGAGCTTCTAGCGAATGAGAAGATCACCTACTACCAAAGCATCTACACACCGGTAGTCACCTTGTGGGCGATGGTATCCCAGGTACTCGATCCCGACAAAAGTTTAAGTCAAGCCGTGAAGCGGATGAGTACGTGGCCCAGGGCAGCCAGAGCCAAGCCTCCTTCTTCAGACACCGGGGCATATAGTAAAGCGAGTTCGCGACTACCAGAAAAACTCGTTCAACAGTTAGTACCCATAGTCGCAGAGGCCCTAGGGCGTCGGTTCAGTATTAGGAGTTGACAAAAAAAGGACTTTATGAAATTAGCCAGTCCATGAGTTCGACTTGA
>NZ_JAUBUC010000121.1:0-16937 GCF_036705285.1 Microcoleus sp. B4-C1
CTTGTCCTAATTGCGGTACTCGTCATGACCGTGATGGTAACGCCGCAACAAACATTAGAGCGGAAGGCATCAGGATACTACAGACGGATGGAACAGCCGTTTTTGCTAACGGAGGGGAAGTAAGACCAAAGATTGGACGCAAGGCTGTTCTGAGGCATTCCTCTGTGATGTTAGAAGCCCACACTATAATCGTTTCGATTTAGTGTGGGTAGTTCACCATCTTCTACTATTCTCAGCCAAGCTGCACAGTAAGCCGAGATCCGATCGAGTGTCCAGCGTCCTCAAGTCTGCGGGCCATCCCTAGGGTCGATCAATGCAGGCGGACAACTGAGTACAATGAGAAAATCCTTTCGTGCGATCGGTATTTGTGTCTGTGTCGGCAAATCAAGCTCCCATCTTCATCTTAGTTGACGGCCACTCCCTGGCCTTTCGCTCCTACTTCGCCTTCGCCAAAAGTCGAGACGGAGGCTTGCGAACTACGACAGGCATTCCCACCAGCGTCTGTTTTGGCTTTCTCAAGTCGCTGCTGGAAGTTATGGCGGCCCACGACCCCCAGTACATGGCGATCGCCTTTGACCTCGCCACACCCACATTTCGCCACGAAGCAGACGAAACTTACAAAGCCGGTCGTGCGGAAACTCCCGAAGATTTTATTCCCGATATCAAAAACCTGCAAGAACTCCTCAGCTATTTGAATTTACCTGCAATAACTGCTCCGGGCTACGAGGCCGACGATGTTTTGGGAACTTTGGCAAACAAAGCCAGCGCGGCGGGTTATCAGGTCAAAATCCTCACGGGCGATCGAGATTTGTTTCAATTAGTAGATACCGAAAAACAAATCAGCGTATTATATTTGAGTACCGATGAGCTCAGGCGATCGGGCAAAGGCAAATCCCAAGAATACGGCCCGGAAGCAGTCAAAGAAAAACTCGGTATTTTGCCCGAACAAGTAATAGATTACAAAGCCTTGTGCGGCGACAAATCCGACAACATCCCCGGAGTGAAAGGCATCGGCGACAAAACCGCCCTGCAATTGCTGGAAGCTTACAATTCCCTTGATGGAATTTATGCAGCCATCGATGAGATTAAAGGAGCAACTAAGAAAAAGCTAGAAGAAGGCAAAGAAGCTGCTTACCATTCTCAACGCATGGCGACAATTGTCCAAGACGTGCCATTAGAAATCAACTTAGAGGATTGCCAGCTTATAGGTTTTGACGAATCAGCCTTGATTCCCATGCTGGAAAAGTTGGAATTTAAAACATTTTTAAGCAAAGTTAAACAAATTCAAAAGCGCTTCGGCGGCGTAGAAGAAAAGGAAAAACCACAAGAAGAATCCTCGTTCCCCGGCTCTGCCCGGGAACGCATATCCAGAGGCTCTGCCTCGTCGAAAAACACCCTAGAACAGCCATTGGGGGGTGTAGAAAAGCCCTTGGAGGGTGTAGAAAAGCCCTTGGAACAGGGCGGGCAAGATGCCCACCCCACGTCACCTCAAACTTTTGAAAATTCAGCAGAAGATGTAGATTTCTATACTCTCGAAGAAACTAACGCAGATAGGGAGAGAAAAAAAGCCGCTCAGCAAGCAAACAAACCCCCAATTAAACCGCGAATAATTCAAACAACCGAACAGTTAAACGAATTAGTCCAACTGCTGCAAACCTTCACCGACAAAGCCTCACCCGTGGCGTGGGATACCGAAACCACCGCCATCGAACCGCGAGACGCCGAATTAGTCGGAATTGGCTGCTGTTGGGGAACGGGTGAAGAGGATCTCGCTTACATTCCCACGGGACACAAAACGGGCAAAAACTTAGACAAAGCCACAGTTTTAAATGCTTTGCGTCCGATTTTGGAAAGCGAGAATTATCCCAAGGCGCTGCAAAATGCTAAGTTTGATCGATCGATCCTGCGCTGTCAAGGAATCAAACTAGCCGGAGTCGTCTTCGACACCATGCTAGCCAGTTACGTACTCAATCCCGAAACCAGCCACAGCCTCAGCGAACTGTCAAAGAAATACTTAGGAATTGTCGCCAAAAGTTACAATGAATTAGTATCGAAAAACCAAACAATTGCTGACATCAGTATTCGAGAAGTAGCCGACTACTGCGGCATGGATGTTTACACTACATTTCACTTGGTTGGGGCACTTCAAGCCAAATTGAAGGAAGCTGATGAATCTAGCTTTCCCGGAAAAACTTTGCACAAGTTGCTGCTGGAAGTAGAACAGCCCCTAGAACCAGTTTTAGCTGAAATGGAATACTGCGGAATTCGCATTAATTCAGCATATCTGCAAGAACTATCGCAACAGCTAGAAAAGAGCTTAAAAGAAATAGAAGAAAAAACTTATGCCGCAGCGGGAAGAAAGTTTAATTTAGGTTCCCCGAAACAACTCAGCGAAATCTTGTTAGAAAAAATCCCGGATGAGTTTCAGAAAAAGTCTCGCAAAACTAAAACCGGATACTCTACAGACGCCGCTGTATTGGATAAATTGCAAGGAGACCACCCGATTGTAGACGATTTATTAGAACACCGAACATTATCCAAGTTGAAATCAACTTATGTCGATGCTTTGCCGCAGTTAGTGCGTGCGGATACCGGGCGAGTGCATACAGATTTCAACCAAACTGCAACGGGTACGGGAAGGCTTTCTTCTTCCAATCCCAATTTACAAAATATTCCCATCCGCACCGAGTTTTCGCGGCAAATTCGCAAAGCTTTTTTACCCGAAGAAGGTTGGGTGATGGTGTCGGCTGACTATTCTCAAATTGAACTGCGAATTTTAGCTCATTTGAGTCAAGAACCTGTGTTAATAGAAGCTTACCAAAATAACCGAGATGTGCATACTGTGACGGCTCAACTGTTGTTTGAAAAGGAAGAAATAACTCCCGACGAGCGCAGGTTTGGCAAAACGATTAATTTTGGAGTAGTTTACGGTATGGGGGCGATTAAGTTTGGCAAATCTATGGGTAAAAGCGCAGCAGACGGCAAAGAGTTTATTAAGCGATTTAACGAGCGTTACAGTAAAGTTTTTGAATATTTGGAAAAAGTAAAAAAAGAGGCGATCGCCCTCGGATACGTTACCACAATTTTAGGCCGCCGCCGTTACTTAAACTTCGAGAGCGAAAGCCTCCGCGACTTAAAAGGCCGCAATCCCCAAGACATTCACTCCGATCGACTTAAATCTCTCAGCAGAGATGATGCCCAATCTTTGCGGGCCGCAGCCAACGCTCCCATTCAAGGCTCCAGTGCTGATATCATTAAACTTGCCATGATTGAGGTACACAAAATTTTGCAAAACTATCAGGCGCGGCTGCTGCTGCAAGTTCACGATGAATTAATCTTTGAAGTCCCTCCCGATGAATGGGAAGAATTGCAACCAAAAATTAGAAGTGCGATGGAAAGTGCTCCGACAATTATAAGTGCGATGGAAAATGCTCTGCCGAAAAATACAAGTGCGATGGAAAATGCGCCAGGTATGGTACCGCTGATAGTTGACATCCACGCTGGGCAAAATTGGATGGAAACTAAATAAAACACAGAAATATGAGCCAACTTAAAATCGCCATTTTCCCCAAAATAAAAACCTTAAGTGCAGTTGCTATGCTATTGCTACTATTTGGTTGTCCGCAAAAGTTTGCACCGAATAACTATGCTGTCAAGCGAGTCAGCGACGGCGACACCCTTGTCGCCAGCGATGCCGCCGGCAAAGATATCAAAGTGCGTTTTGCCTGCATAGATGCACCGGAAGTCGCGCACACCAATGCTGAAAAAAATAGCAAAGCAGCAGCAAAAAAAAATCAGTTTAAGTGGGGAAATCTAGCGCACCAAAGAATGCAGCAGCTTGTCAATCAAGGGGGCGGTCGCGTTGTTTTGACCGTCACCGATACTGACCGCTACGGCCGCAAAGTTAGCGAAGTTCGCTTGCCAAATGGTACATTTGCCCAAGAAGTTTTGACCCGCGAAGGATTAGCAATGGTTTACCGTCCTTACTTGAAAAACTGTCCGAGTGCAAGTATTCTGGAACAAGCGGAAGCCGAAGCTAAGAAAAATCGCCGCGGCGTTTGGGGAGATTCTAAATTTGTTCCCGCGTGGGATTTTCGCAAGAAATGATTGAGTCATTGGTTATTGGTTATTGGTGGTTGACAGTTGACTGTTAACTGTTACCAGTTCTCCATGCCCCATGCCCCACGCCCAATTCTCCATGCCCTATGCCCTATGCCCAATTCCCAATTCCCCAACAAATGTGATAGGCTCCAGATAAACTAATAGACTGCTGACAAAAGCGGTCTATTGCAATCACCCAAAATTAACTTTACCGGACATCAATGAATATCAAACATCTGGTTATTTCCGGCATGGCCCTGCTCCTCGGTACTACAATCGTAGGAAATGCTATTGCTCAAGGACTGACGGACGACCAAAAAACGGTTGTTTGTCGCTTGAAAACTGAATTTGATCAGCGGAAAGGCAACGGTCAAAAATTAGTATTTGTGCCGTTGCTGGGCCAAGTTCGCAAGCAAGTTTCATCTCCTTTTAGAGCCACGCTGCATCCTAATGTGGAGTATGTTTTTGTTGCCACTTGCGACGGAAATTGCCAGGATTTAAACTTATCTCTCAAGGATGCAAGCGGTCAGGAAGTCGCTGTGAGTCAAAAAACAGGGGAACTGGCGTCAATCTCTTTTACTCCCCCATCCCAAGGCGAATATCAAATCAGTGCTAAGCCTGGGGAATGCACGACGGCAGAGGGTTGCAGTTACGGCCTGGGAATCTTCGTTCCAGCAAGTGCTAGCGTACCTAATGCTTCAAGAATTCCTGCTGAGATAGCACAATTTCGACTTTGCCAGTAGGGGAACAAGGATAGAGTTGTAGGTTGCCAGGAGAGTAGAGTTTTTAATCAGAAATCTAACTCATAACTTGCAACTTATAACTCGCAACTTATCTCGCAACCACGCCCGACGGTGAGTAGGTTCTTAATCACTCAAACCCTCCCTTTGATTGTTTCTTCCTTCTTTCTTCTTCCTTCTGCTATAATTTGTTACGCATAACTCATCCAAACTGTCAAGCCGATCGAGCTGTGGAACCCTGCAAAGACCCCATAACTGCCGAAAGCTGGCTTGAAGCCAGAACTTTATTTACCCTCAGACAGGCATCAATTAGAATATAGATGGTGCCTCTCAAAGGTGACGAGTACATTGCCCATGTCTTTAACCTTAGCTTTGAAAAATCAACTGCAGAACCGTCCTCAAATAGGGTTGAAAAGTCTGTTGGGCCGCTTGGGTATCAGGCAGAAAATCGGCTGCGGATACGCATTGGTCATTGGTATTGCCGTTTTGGGTGCTGTGGCGGGACGGGGAGTAGAATCCTATCACAAACAGCAAGTTAGAGAAAAACTAGCGATCGACCGAGACAAAGCGGAAATCTTAACAAATCTCAATCACACGGTGCAGGAAGTCAGAATTCAGCAGCAAGAGCTCGCGAGTCTGACGGCCAAACCGCAAATTTTCGATCGCGAACGATCGGAATTCCTGACTCGCGTTGCTCAGATGAGCGGCATCCTCGAACAACTGCAAACCCCGTCGCCGACGAAGAATCCCGATATTGCCAAAGACTACCAACAGCTTCAACAGTTCGCTCAAGCCAACGGCAAAACCGTAGAATCATACTTTCAACAAGTACAAAAATTGTTGGCTACTGCGAAATTATCTGCTTTGAATCCGCAACAGCAGCAGGCTTTCGGGCGGAATTTGAACAATTTTGTGGCTGGCGAAACTGCTTTGAAACTCAAACAGTTTTCCGAGGATTCAGCCCAACTGGCCGTCAACTTTCGCGAGAAAGCAGACGAGGCATTTAGAACCTACCAGGAAGCAGAAAAACTTGGAACTCTGATTCTGGTTTGCTCTCTAGCAGTATCCGCTGGTCTGGCAGCCGTACTTGCAGCATACACCAGCCGGGCGATCGCCCGCCCCTTAGAAGCCACCACCCTCATCGCTCAGCGAGTTACCGAAGAATCTAACTTTGATTTGCAAGTACCCGTCACTACTTCCGACGAAGTGGGAATGCTAGCAATTTCCCTCAACGAACTAATCCAAAGAGTAGCAGAATACACAGAAGAATTGCACGAAGCAAAAGTAGCCGCCGAAGCTGCCAACCGCTCGAAAAGTGCATTTCTCGCCAACATGAGCCACGAACTACGCACCCCCCTCAACGCCATCATTAACTACAGCGAAATGCTGCAAGAAGATGCTCAAGATTCCGGTTCAGAAGACTTTCTCCCGGACTTAGAAAAAATTCAAACCGCAGGCAAACACCTGCTGGATATGATTAGCGACATCCTCGACATTTCCAAAATAGAAGCAGGTCACGTCACCCTTTATTTGGAAAACTTCGACGTGGCGACCATGATTGAAGAAGTGATGACTACTGCTCAACCGCTAGTAGAAAAAAAAGGCAATTCTTTAGCACTGAAAACCAAAGGCGAACTCGGTACAATGTACGCCGACCAACCGAAAGTGCGGCAAATTCTCCTTAATTTGCTCAGCAATGCTGCCAAGTTTACCGAAAAAGGCGTCATTACTATCGGCGTCGAAAGAATGAAAATAGAAAAATCAAGACCGACCAAACAAAATAAAAATAATGATATTCACTCTGGTTCAAACTACACTTCTCAAGTTTTAATGTTTCGAGTCAGCGACACCGGCATCGGCATGACAAACGAGCAATTAGAGCAGATATTTAAACCTTTTACCCAAGCTGATGCTTCGACTACCCGCAAGTATGGAGGGACGGGTTTGGGATTGACAATTAGCCAGCGTTTGTGTCAAATTCTCGGAGGCGAAATTAGCGTTGAAAGCGAGGACGGGAAAGGTTCAACTTTTATTGTCAGTCTCCCGGAACGGGTTGTGATGCAGGCATGAAGTCAATCGATTTTAGATTTTAGATTTTAGATTTTAGATTGGAGATTTTAGATTGGAGATTTTAGATTAAAGAATTTAAGCATTGAAGCATTGAAGCATTGACCAAGACTTTCAAAGGTGGTACCCGCCACGTGATTTATCCGTGGAATCAATCCAAAATCGAAAATCGAAAATCCTTGCGTCCCCCGAATTTATCCCTGGGGTCAATCCAAAATCTAAAATCTAAAATCTAAAATCGAATGATCCCACGGATCAATTCGGGGGGCAAGTTTCTCGGATACAGGTTTTTTATTTCTGGGTCCTGAGTCTGCGAAGGAATGAATCCGGGGGCTTGTATCCTGGATGCTTTCGGTGAGGCAAGATATGGATTTGGACGCGGATACACGGATTAATTATTGAGCATTTGTCATATCATGTCCGGTCAATTAACCATAATTCCTGTAGGGGCGGGTTCGCCAAGATATTGAATAGAAACGGGAAAATCTGTAAACCCGCCCCGGCATTTAATCGCGCTCAATCATCGGACATGATATCAATAGTCAGGAGGCAGATATTCCAGGAAAAAGAAAGAGGGAGGAAGGAAGAGGAAAATTTTAAAATGTATTGATATATCAATTATCACAATAAAGAATAATTAACAACCCGGACTAACGCACAGACTCTATCTGTAGGTGCGCCGTGTGCACCTTACATATAGGGGTTCTGCGTAAGTTTTGATAATTCCCAGGTCAAAACCTGGGAATATAGCAAGCCTAAAGAAGAAAGCCTTGTACAACAGTAGTTTTCAAGACTCCTTCAAAAGTGCGTTCTGTCTTGTCCAGCAGCACAACGACATTGCGCCGATTCGGAGACAAACGAACTTCTCGGATTGAATAAGAGAACACCCAATCTTGAAAATTGTTCAGCGTTCCGAGGACACGCTGCCGACCGTTATGATTAATTACAAGACGCATGGCGGCGCTTTCTCTGCCAGCAGAAGCATTTTTTTGCCGCTGTTCTAGGCGAATTTGTAAAGGCTTTGCTGTATTGACTCTGACGGCGACTGTCTCGCTTCCATTGGCTCCGGGAGTACGAGAAATAATGTTCAGTTTAGTTCCAGCTTGAGGAGGAGTTAACTTCAAAGTTTGCCTGCTATTCCAAGTTTTTTTAAGCAAGTCATCTTCTGCCATTTTAGTGCTTTTATTCGAGTCTGGTTCGCCATATTTAGTTTCGATACACCCATTTCTGATGCAGGAATTTGCAGCAACTTGGACAATTTGCAATTCTGCTTTGGGAATTCCCGCTCCAGTATCTCTGGAACTTTCTAGATACAAGTAGTAATTGCTGTCGGCGGAAAAACCCGACATCCGGTGTGCGGCACGCCAGGTACTTGCCAAAGCTTCAGGGGCTAGTGCGATCGCGGCACTTGCTATAATTCCTAACGAAATTAAAGGTAAAATTTTCATAGCTATCTTTTCCATGTGTGAGAGTTATAGCGGCTGTTATTGATGAGTAAAACAATAACGCTTCGGGTTTCGCTATAGGACTGTGACGGTTCTCAAGTCCTCTCTCCTATTTACATGAGTGTTTCTGCATTTTCCGTAGCAGGAGACTGTTTAAGAATGTGCCGTTTTTTCAAGTGGCACTAAAAACATTTTTAATGTGAGAGTGGGTCTTATCTCACATCTTGCACTATTCTCAAGAACAGGCAAGATGCCTGTTCCACAAAGAGTGAATTTTATTCTTGTGGAACAGGCATCTTGCCTGTTCATAAAAAGCTTATTGACAATGGTGCAACATCTCAGTTTTATCCAAGAGTCCAACTTTTAGGCGCAAAAGTTTGCTTTTCCTTGCGAGGGACTGCAACCAAGGACGGAAATACCTATCTCAAGATAGGGGAACACCGATCCGCCCCCCCTCTGCAACTCCCTACAATGACAATTGTACGGGCCATTAAGCAATTGCCTCTACAGCAATCATCATTTTTAATTCAGGGAATTAAAATTTATGCAACCGAATAATCCAAACCAATTTACAGAAAAAGCCTGGGAAGCCCTCGCGCGCACCCCCGAAATCGTCAAAGCAGGTCAGCAGCAGCAGCTAGAAAGCGAACATTTGATGAAAGCTTTGCTGGAACAAGAATCGGGACTCGCTAGCAGCTTGTTTAACAAAGCGGGAGTTTCTGTAGCAAAATTGCGCGATCGCACTGATGAGTTTATCAGTCGCCAGCCGAAAATCTCAGGAAGCGGCGGCAACGTTTATCTAGGTCGTTCTCTCGACACTTTGCTCGATCGCGCCGAAACTTATCGCAAAGACTACGGCGATGAATTTATATCGATCGAGCATTTGATACTAGGTTACGTTAACGACGATCGTTTCGGCAAAAATTTACTACAAGAATTTAAACTAGATGAAGCCAAGCTCAAAGATATCATTACCCAAGTCCGGGGGAAGAACAAAGTGACCGATCAAAATCCAGAAGGCAAATACGAAGCGCTGGAAAAATACGGCCGAGATTTGACTGAAGCCGCGCGTCAAGGCAAACTCGATCCGGTAATCGGACGGGATGACGAAATCCGCCGCACGATTCAAATTTTGAGCCGTCGCACCAAAAATAACCCGGTATTGATTGGGGAACCGGGAGTCGGCAAAACTGCGATCGCCGAAGGACTCGCCCAGCGAATTATCACCGGAGATGTGCCGCAATCTCTCAAAGACAGACAATTAATTAGCTTAGATATGGGCGCATTAATTGCCGGGGCAAAATTCCGGGGAGAATTTGAAGAACGCTTGAAAGCGGTGCTCAAAGAAGTGATGGACAGCAACGGCAAAGTCATCTTATTTATCGATGAAATTCACACCGTTGTCGGTGCCGGCGCAACTCAAGGCTCGATGGATGCCGGTAACTTACTTAAACCCATGTTAGCGAGGGGAGAATTGCGCTGTATCGGTGCAACAACTCTCGACGAATACCGCAAGTACCTCGAAAAAGATGCTGCATTAGAACGTCGCTTCCAGCAAGTTTATGTTGACCAACCGACAGTTGAAGATACTGTCTCGATTTTGCGGGGCTTGAAAGAACGGTACGAAGTTCACCACGGCGTTAAAATTTCTGACAGCGCCCTAGTGGCGGCGGCTACTTTGTCTACTCGATATATTAGCGATCGCTTCCTTCCAGACAAAGCCATTGACTTAGTGGACGAAGCAGCGGCTAAACTCAAAATGGAGATTACCTCCAAGCCGGAAGAACTAGACGAAATCGACCGCAGGATTTTGCAGCTAGAAATGGAAAGACTGTCGCTGCAAAAAGAAAGCAATGCGGCTTCGATAGAACGCTTGGAAAGACTGGAAAAAGACTTAGCGAACCTCAAGGAACAGCAAAGCGCTTTGAATGCCCAGTGGCAATCGGAAAAAGGTGTCATCGGCAGCATTCAAAAGATTAAAGAACAGATTGATAAGGTGAATATTGAAATTCAGCAAGCTGAATTAAAATATGACTTGAACCGTGCTGCTGAGTTGAAATATAGCAAGTTAACCGAATTGCAAAAACAACTGCAAGAAGCAGAAGCTCAACTGTCAGCAACTCAAACCACAGGCAAAACTTTGCTGCGGGAAGAAGTTACAGAAGGTGACATTGCCGAGATTATTTCCAAGTGGACGGGAATTCCGATCAGCAAGTTGGTTGAATCGGAAATGCAAAAACTTCTGCACTTGGAAGATGAACTGCACAAGCGGGTAATTGGACAGGATGAAGCGGTGACGGCTGTTGCAGATGCAATTCAGCGATCGCGCGCAGGTTTAGCCGACCCAAATCGTCCGGTTGCGAGTTTTATCTTCCTCGGCCCCACGGGTGTTGGCAAAACTGAGTTGGCGAAAGCATTAGCGTCTTATCTGTTCGACACGGAAGAAGCGATCGTGCGAATTGATATGTCGGAATACATGGAGAAACACGCAGTTTCGCGGTTAATTGGTGCGCCTCCGGGATACGTTGGCTACGATGAAGGTGGACAATTAACTGAGGCTGTGCGCCGCCGTCCTTACTCAGTGATTCTATTCGATGAAATCGAGAAAGCGCACCCGGATGTCTTCAACATCATGCTGCAAATTCTGGATGACGGCCGCGTTACCGATGCTCAAGGTCACACGGTAGACTTTAAGAATTCTGTGATTATTATGACATCGAATGTCGGCTCTCAATACATCTTAGATGTGGCGGGAGATAACGAACAAATGCGGAGTCGGGTGATGGAAGCGATGCGGGGAACTTTCCGCCCGGAATTCTTGAACCGGATTGATGAGATGATTATTTTCCACGGTTTGAGTAAGGCGGAATTGCGGCAGATTGTGCTGTTGCAAGTGAAGCGCTTGGAAAAACGGTTAGCCGATCGCAAAATGTCTCTGAAATTGTCGGAATCTGCGATCGATTTCTTAGCAGAAATTGGTTACGATCCGGTTTACGGTGCGCGGCCTCTGAAGCGGGGAATTCAACGCGAGTTGGAAACCCAAATGGCGAAGGGTATTTTGCGGGGAGATTTTGCTGACGGCGATACCATTTTTGTGGATATCGAGAATGAAAGGTTGGCGTTTAAGCGGCTGCCGGCACAGTTGGTGACTGCTAAATAATTTGAGTAGGGTGGGCTGCGGCCCACCTTATTTTTTTGAGGCGATAGTTCTTTTTTTTTACCGCAGATGTAGGCGGATGGACGCGGATGGACGCGGATGGGATTGGGGGCGATCGTTCTTAAGGGCGATCGCTTTCTGATTTATCTTTTTTCAACTCTTGACGTTCTCTGACTGCTTTAGCTGCCACATGGGAAAGCAGGTTTGCGAGCGTTCTATCTTCCTCTTCGGCCCATTCGGACAAGGCTTGATGAACGTCTTCTGGAAGTGTAACTGTGACTCGCATTCGTGAAGGCATGGGCTGGCATGGTTTTACTTCAATTGTCTTCAATCTTACACTCCAACACCTTTCAGTATCGCGCCGTCTTCAACTCGGGCGATCGCTCCGGGATTCGTCCTTTTTCTGCTCTTGGCGCTCTCTAACAGATTTCGTCAGCAGGTAAGTTGTCAAACTGCTAACGGATCTGCTTTCTTCTTCTGCCCATTCTTCCAGAGCTTTTTGAATTTCCTCTGGTAGGTATGCGGTAACTCTTCCCCGTGAAGCCATTCGTTGCACTGCAAAACATCTCAACACAGTCCATCTTACGCTGTTTTGAGTTAAGACCGATAAAAATATTTCATTTTAAGTTATTTTAACTCATTGTACGTCATTATGTGTTATAATACGACCTGTAAACAGTCAAAAGCCAGCCCCTTACTGTCCAAGGTTCCGGGCTGGCTCTGGCTCCAACAATTCACTGGAGACGGATTCTATTATGACGTACAAACAACGCTTGTGCTGTTGGGCGATCGCCCGTTTGTTACCCTCTGAGCAATGGATAATTGTTGCGCGCTTCCGCAGTCGTTCAGATGCAGACGGGCATTTTCAGTTTTTGCGACAAACTATACCTCACGTTAAGTTTGAGGTTGTGTTCGATTCCAGTGGGGACACTCACCGTTTATCGGCGTTGGGCCGCCCTTCCAATCCCGTCACCAGCGCGTTATAAATGGTAATTTTCGCGGCGGTTTCAGTTAATTAAACATGGGCGATCGCACTTTTTTTGATAAGTGCGATCGTCCGTACCCTTTCAGCCAAATCAGAATTTATACTGGGGTGGCCTCAAGACTAAAATTCTCCGAACAGGAATTTATCAACCTTGGGCTGTGGTAAAATTATCGTATCCACAACACTTTCTCGTTACTTAAAAATATGCGATCGAAACTCGAAGAAATTACGCTTCAAGACAGAAATGCTGCTGAAATGGAAATTCGCGACAAGCAGAAGCAAATTAATTACGATACGAGAGACTATCCCCTCGAAATACTTGTTCAAAAATATATGGAAGGAATTAACGATGATACTAATAAGTTGTTTATTCCCGACTACCAACGCGAACTTGTTTGGGATGAAGCAAGGCAATCAAAGTTTATCGAATCGGTAATTTGGGGGCTGCCAATACCTTCTATATTCGTTGTTGATATCGGCCATGATGAAAATGATGAACCACGTTTAGAGATCGTATACGGTGCACAACGCATTCTTACCCTAACTAGATTTGTTAACAACGAATTAACCTTAATTGGACTCCAAAAAATAGAGCAGTTAAATGGATTTAAGTTTAGTGATTTACTCATGCCTCGCCAGAGGAACTTCAACCGAAAGACAGTTCGGACTATCCAATTAACTGAAGCTGCGAATGAGGAAGTCCGAAGAGATTTATTTGAACGGATACAATCCTTTTAATGGCAATGTAAATTCATTTTACCTACTGTACAAAACCCGAGGCAACCCGTTTAATAAATGTAGTGGCGCGTATTGAATATTTCCGCAATTAACTGCCATGTCACACTCATGAATACTGTATTTTTAGACTTTAATACACGCGCCAAAGAGGTGAACGATTACTTCATTTTTTTGGAAAGCTTGGAAAAACAGACAACGAAGTTAGCTTTATTCGATACTCGTGGCAAATACCAAATTCAAAGCCTCGATCCAGAGTTAGCAAAAACTCTCAAAGCTAATGCTTTTTTGTTGCTGTATAATTTAGTTGAATCCACTATGCGAAATGCGATTGAAGCCATATTTGAGGAGTTTAAAAATAAATCCATCTCCTTTGACCAACTCCAACCTGAAATTAAACTGATCGTCCTCCAAAATCTTAAAAATCGTTCTCCTAAGAAAATTTATTTAACAATTAATCAACTCTCTACTGATATCATCACAGCTACATTTGAACGTGAAGAACTGTTTTCGGGGAATGTGGATGCTAGGTTAATTAAAGAAATAGCAGACAAATACGGTTTTTCATATCAAACAGACTTTGCTAAGACAAAAAACGGGCAAAATCTTGTAGTGATTAAAAGTAATAGAAATGACTTAGCGCACGGCATTAAGTCTTTTGAGGAAGTTGGGCGAGATAAGACAATTAAGCAACTATTAGAAATGAAGGAAGAAGTCGTAGAGTATTTGACGCAAATACTGGAAAATATCAGAGATTATCTTGACAATGAAGAGTATTTGGAACTAACTACAGGTAATCCTTAATTTTAGGCTAAGAAACCGGGTTTCTCGGATGATTTAGGTAGGGTGGCGAGATATCTCGGAAGAAACCCGGTTTCTGGGAATGATGTGAAGGCTACTTCCGCACCATCACAGACTTAATTACAGCATTCGGCTGATACTTATTAGTCTGATAGAATCCCCCTTTACCAGCGCCATAAACTCCCGCAAATTGTTTTCCTTCAGCCTTGGGAACAAACATAATCTTTCTAGTGGGTTGCTTGGCAAAAACCACATTTTCTCTCATTTCATTATCCACGTTATAAGATAAAGTAGCCTTGCCGTAAATTGCCTCAGCTTGTTTCAGAGTCATTCCTGGCCCGACGCCCTGAACTGTTTTATAATTAGAATTCTCAGTCATTAAAAGTTCAATTACATCGGTATCTTTTAGCTTTGTACCCGCAGCGTAGATAATCCGATATTGCACTTTTCCCGATCGACTAACTGCCACAGAATCAAAGTCTACCATAAAAGGAGACTGAACTTTAAACTGCGCTGTGGAACCCAGAGCCTTTTTCAATTGTCCGAAAGTCATCCCCACCTTCGCCGCTCCAATTGTGCGATCGGAAATTGTTAAACTTGCAGAAGGTGTTTTTTGAGCAGTTTTTGCCGTTTCGCCTAGCTTATTTGCACCCCCAGGCGCAACAGCGGAACCCGGAACCGAAATTAAGGTGAGGTAACTGCCGATCGCCAATAAAACAGCTATCATTGATCCAGACAAAACTTTAAGATTCAACATGACTAATTCTCCTAGATTTCAAATGCGACTATCTACCCGCATCTTTTTGACTATCCTGGGCCTCACCCTCCTAGTTTGGATTCTCAGAGGTGTTGGCCTCTTGACATTCATTCCCGGTGGTGTGATATGGATACTGATTTTGTTGTCTTTTGTTGCGGGTATTCTCAGCACTTTACTCCGTCGGTAAGCCAGCATCCGGCAAATAACAAATAAGAATTAACAATTAAAACTTAACAAATTATTTTAATTTTGATTGTTTGATAGCCTTTCCCACTGTTACATTTAACTGAGCGCCGATCAGCATCACCAAAGAAGAAAGATCGAGCCACAGCAGCAACACAATAAAAGTTCCGATCGTGCCGTAAGTCCAACTGTAATTGCCCAAGTGCAAAACATAAAACCGAAATAAAGCTGAAAATAGCGCCCACAAAATAGCTGCAAAAATAGCTCCCGACAAAATAGGAATATCTGGTTGACGGCGGCTAGGCCCGTAGCGGTAAACAAAAGCAAAAGCCAGTGATATAATTCCCAAAGAAATCGGCCACCGCCACAACCGCCAAACACCTAACAGTTGCGACTCCAAAGGGCAATTGTCGGCGAGTAGCAGGCAATTTTGGACATTTTTTAAATTGCAAGTGGCGACGGACTCCAGCAGGCAACTCTGGCGGGCAATAGCTTGTACAATTAAGTCGCTGACAAAGACTACTCCCGATGCTAGAATTAACAGCACAATTGTACCGATACTCAGGGCCAGAGAAATAAGTTTTGCTTTCCAAAAGGGTCGAGTTCGATCGCTCGGGATGTCATGGATGCGATCGAGTGCAGCCATCGCCGCGCTCATTACTCCAGAAAATGCCCAAATCGCCCCAAGAAAGCTCACCGAAAACAGCCCTTTACTGCGAGTTAACAGAATTTCTTTGATTAAGCCGCCAATCAACTTCCGCACGTCATCGGGTATAACTTCGCCCAAAAGACGGGCGATTTGATACAGTGTTGACTGCAAAGGTTCAAAGAGGGCGATCGCAGATAAAATAGCCAACAGCCCCGGAAACAGCGCCAGCATAGAATTGTAGGCCATTTCCGCAGACAGCCCCGGCAAGCGCTGCTCTCCCGCCTTCGCGCCGACTTCCTTGAGCGTACCCCAAGTCAAACACCGACAAAACCGCCAAAAACCCCGAAATTTCCGTTTGAGTGCTCTCAGCAGCCTTAAAAGCGCCTTAAACAAAGCTAAAATCAGGTAGCGCAACCAGTAAAAAATGTTCATAGCGCACAGGCAACGGGGAGAAAGATGAGGTACACAAGTCGTTAATTAATTAAGCCATTATCAACTCGCAATTGCCAATTCCCAATTCCCCAATCTAAAATCTAAAATCTAAAATCTAAAATCAATATTATGGCTCAGGATGTCAGACAGTGGTTAGATGAAATCAAGCGGCTGCAACAGCAGTTAACAGAAGTTTCGCGCGATCGCGATGAGGCTGGTGAAAGTGCGGCTCAGTGGCGCCAACTGTACAATACTGAAGCCGAGCAGCGGCGGAATGATGCTAAATTAACTCAGCAAAGCATCGCTTCTCTGGAAGCACAAATAGAGCAATTACAAAATTTTTCCCCGATTGTGCCCGAAGGCGACGATGCTGGAGTTGCTCGCCAGCAGGAAGTCGAACAACTGCAAACAGTAGGCGAACTTAAAGCTAAGTTAGCAGAAGTTCTCGAAGAGCGCGATCGGGCGATCGAACAAGTTAAACAACTCACTCAAGCCCTCAAACAAGAAGAAGCCCGTCACGCCGAAACTAGCAAAAATTTAACTAGCGCCCTCGGAGATGCCGTTGACTTGCTCACGAAAGCCCAAAATCCTGCCCCTGCAAAAACGGAGACAGTATATTCTTTAGAGATAGTACCTACTCGCACTGCAAATCCTGGCGAAACTGCGATAGAAATCCGCCAAACTTCCGCCCAAACAGGCAAAAATCCCGCCCAGCTTCCACCTTCTAAAAATCAGTTACTCGATTTACCGCCCTTTGGGAATTAGGAGTTACAAATTCAGGAATTGTCGGCATGGCGACTCCCCTTATGATCGCGAATTAAATAACTTACAATTTTAATTGTTATTGTGGGATGGGCGTCCCGCCCGTCCTTTTTGGACGGGCGG
>NZ_JAUBUC010000122.1:0-16770 GCF_036705285.1 Microcoleus sp. B4-C1
CGTCCCGCCCGTCCTTTTTGGACGGGCGGGACGCCCATCCCACAATAACAATTAAAATTGTAAGTTATTTAATTCCAGATCCTTACGTCTAAATACAATCAAGAAATAATATCGATTTTTTACTCATATTGCCAAGGATTGTAAAGGAGTAATTATTACTATTCAATAATTAGTAAAAGCTCTCGTGTAAAAAAATAAAAATGGAATATCTGCTGTAGAGGTAAATATTTTTAATAAATTAGATCAAACTGGTCGAAAGGCGGCTGATGATTTGTCAAATACAATGCAAATTATTTTCGAGTAATATTGGTCAAAATGGAATTATCGAGCCGTTCCCCAACAGGAGTAATTCATTAAGTTATTTATTTTTCATGCCCGATCGGCAGAGTATTGATCGAGACCTTTACCAAAGGAATTTTGGAAAAGCATGGGCTCAGTCAAAACATCACTATTTTTTTCTACTGCGATACTCATCGTTTCAGATACAGCATATTCTGTGGTTCATAAAGTACATTGCCAGCTATATTGTGTGGTGTTAATCCTCCGGGTGCGGATCTGCTTCATATTTGATAAAACTTGCAGATTGACGGGTATCCGCACCTTACACGGGCTAGAAAATTGTGTGTACTACATATACATAGAATATGCTGTAAATAAGGTGGACGATATGCCCAACTAGAAAATGCAACTATGTCCTCAGAACCTTTGGGTGGAGGCAAACAAATGCCAAACGGACACGCACCATTATTCCGATTTGTCGATCGCTCCCAAAGACGAGTCTGATGAATTCGCTCAGACTTCGCCTCTTCTGGATGGTGAACCCATAACAATTCCAACATTGCGTTATGGAAAAAGAAACAGCGATTGGCTGTACCTTGTCCGCGATGAATGCGAGATCCACCCTCAACTAAACCGAAGGATGATAGGCGATCGGCTTCGGGAGCACCAATATCAGTAAGGATGAAAAGATGGTCGAATTCAAATGTCATAGCATTATTCATCGAATTGCTCGATCGCTCAAATAATTTTAACCCTCTGTGATGGCTTTCCTTCCGATCGCCGCGCTGATGCTGCACTGCGTACTGACCAAAGTCCCAAACCTCAACTCAGTCAATCTTTCCCAATCTAAAATCTAAAATCTAAAATCTAAAATCGCGCAATCGATCGCCCAAAACCTCAACTCAGTAAATATTCCCCAATCTAAAATCTAAAATCTAAAATCTAAAATCGCTCGCCCCAACCTTTCCCAAGCTTCAAGTTACAACCAGATTGAGGAACCATCCGCCCGCATCCAGCAGTCTCAACATCCAGTTACCGACAATTCTGCTAAAGTCAGGTCATCATCCGGTGCATCTTGTAGAGACGTGATTCGCAGCCTCTGCCCCCAAAGCAGTAAAATCCCATCACATTGTCACCTGCCACCCGATCGGCAGTAAGTTAAAAATTAAGGTAGTTTGAAAATAATCGCCCAAAATTGAAAGAAACCTTGACATCTGACCTAAACTCTCTAACTTAGACCCTCTAGCTGCGCTGCCATCCATATTTAAAAGATGCCATGTCAACCTTAGTCATCGTCGAATCTCCTACCAAAGCCCGCACCATCCGCAACTTCCTGCCCTCCACCTACCGTGTAGAGGCATCGATGGGCCATGTCCGCGACCTACCATCCTCCGCCGAAGAAATACCAGAAGCCGTTAAAGGAGAAAAATGGGCGCAACTGGGCGTAAACGTGGAAGCAGACTTTGAACCCCTCTACGTCATCCCGAAAGATAAAAAGAAAATTGTTAAAGAACTCAAAGACGCCCTCAAAGACGCCACAGAACTGATTCTAGCCACTGACGAAGACCGGGAAGGCGAAAGCATTTCCTGGCATTTGCTGCAAATCCTCAAACCCAAAGTGCCCATCAAGCGGATGGTATTCCACGAAATCACCCGCGAAGCAATCCGCGACGCTTTGACTCACTGTCGCGATATCGACAATCGAGTTGTACAAGCCCAAGAAACTCGCCGAATTCTCGACAGACTCGTCGGTTACACTCTCTCCCCGCTACTGTGGAAAAAAATCGCTTGGGGTTTGTCCGCCGGTAGAGTCCAGTCAGTCGCAGTCAGGCTTTTGGTGCGCCGGGAACGGGAACGCCGCGCTTTCCGCCAAGGTAGCTACTGGGATTTAAAAGCAACTTTGACCCCCCCCAACCCCCCCCTTGGTAAGGGGGGGGCTTCGGACAATCCCCCCCTTGGTAAGGGGGGACAGGGGGGTGCCTTTGATGCCAAACTCGTGACAGTCGGCAATGTAAAAGTTGCAAATGGCAGCGATTTTGATGAAAATACCGGGCAAATTATCGCAGGCCGCCGCGTACTTTTGCTGAACGAAGAACAGGCGCGGGCTTTACTTTCACGCATTCAAAACAAACCTTGGACTGTCACGAATCTCGAAGAACGGCCAGTCACCCGCAAACCCTCGCCACCGTTTACGACCTCGACTTTGCAGCAGGAAGCTAACCGCAAACTGAGGCTGGGTGCGCGGGAAACCATGCGAATTGCCCAAAGCCTCTACGAACGCGGTTTTATCACCTATATGCGGACGGATTCGGTGCATTTGTCCGAACAGGCGATCGAAGCGGCGCGCAGTTGCGTGCAAGAACTTTACGGTAGCGAATACCTCAGCCCCCAACCGCGCAAATACACCACGAAAAGCAAAGGCGCGCAGGAAGCCCACGAAGCTATCCGTCCCGCCGGCAGCACTTTTCGGACTCCGCAGCAAACGGGATTGGATGGGATTGATTTCCGCCTCTATGATTTGATTTGGAAGCGGACTGTCGCTTCTCAAATGGCCGATTCCCGCCAAACTCACGTTACGGTACAAACTCAGGTAGAAGATGCGGGTTTCCGTTCCAGCGGCAAACGCATTGATTTTCCAGGCTTTTTGCGGGCCTACGTGGAAGGTTCCGACGATCCAGATGCGGCGTTGGAAGACCAGGAGGTGATTTTGCCGGCGCTGAAGGTGGGGGATAAACCTAATTGTAAGGATTTAGGGGCAGTTGGGCACGAAACTCAACCTCCCGCCCGCTACACGGAAGCTTCTCTGGTCAAAATGCTCGAAAGCGAAGGTGTGGGCCGTCCGAGTACCTATGCGAGTATTATCGGTACAATTGTCGATCGGGGATACGCCAAATTAATAGCTAACGCCCTCATTCCGACATTCACCGCTTTCGCCGTCACGACTTTATTGGAAACACATTTTCCCGATTTAGTAGACACTGGTTTTACTTCCCGAATGGAACAAACCCTCGATGAAATTGCCACCGGCGAGGCGAAATGGCTGCCGTATTTGCAAAAGTTTTATACAGGGGAAACGGGACTCGCAACCCAAGTTAAAGAACAGGAAAGTCAGATTGACGCGAAAGTTGCCCGAACTGTGGTTTTGGAGAATATTTCTGCTAAAGTCTGCATCGGCAAATTCGGCGCATACCTGGAATCTGAAAGCGAAGAAGGCCTGGTAAAAGCATCGATTCCCCAAGATTTGACGCCGGCCGATTTAGATCCGGATCAAGTGGAGTTTCTGTTAAAGCAAAAAATGGAAGGCCCGGAAAAATTGGGTCTTCACCCGGAAACCGGGGAACCGATTTATGTGCTGATTGGCAGTTATGGGCCATACGTTCAGTTAGGAGAAGTTTCGGAAACGAACAAGAAACCGAAGCGGGCTTCTTTACCGAAGGGGACGGATAAGGATAGCGTGACGCTGGATATGGCGGTGAGTTTGTTGACTTTACCTCGGTTGTTGGGATCTCACCCGGAGACGGGGGCGAAGGTGCAAGCTAATTTGGGGATGTACGGGCCTTATGTGGTGCATGACCAGGGTAAGGTGGGGAAAGATTATCGATCGATCAAACCGCCGGATGATGTTTTGACGATCGAGCTCGATCGGGCATTAGAGTTATTATCGCAGCCGAAAGCCGCCCGCGGCCGCAGCAAATCAGCCACACCTTTGAAGGAATTGGGCGCGCATCCCGAGTCGGGAGAATTGATCAATGTTTACGACGGCCGCTACGGCCCCTATGTGAAACACGGCGATATCAATGCTTCTTTGTCGAAGGATGAATCTGTGGAGAATTTCACCTTACAAAAAGCACTGGATTTGTTAGCAGCGAAGGAAGCGGCGGGAGGCGGAAAATCTAGCAGCAAGTCGAAGAAGTCAACAAAGACAACTGTGGCGAAATCGGAAACTGCCACGAAGAAGACTGCGGCGAAGAAAACGACTGCTAAGAAGACGACGACTGCGGCGAAGAAAACGACTACTAAGAAGGCGGCGACTGCGACAACAGCCAAGAAAACAACTAAGTAAAATTAGTTGAGTTTACGCACTGTACGGTCAGAAACCGGGTTTTTTGCGAAAATAATTTGTTTTAGCAGACAGATTGGGTAAAAAACTCGGTTTCTTCGATCGCGCCGTGCGTAAGTAGGTCGGCTCTTTCTAAAGTAATCCTTTCGTTCTCATGATACAATCAAAACTATCCATGTAGTAATTGGAGTAATTGAATCACCATGATAGCTGAACTTATGGTACAACCTTCCTACTGGATCGATCGTGAGATTTCGATTCAGAAAGTCAGAAATCTTTACTTATTCAAATTTACGGAAAATCTGCAAGCCCGATTAGAAGAACTAGCCGACAGAAAAAAGGCTAATCTTTTAACTTCAGAAGAGGTTGTAGAATTAGCAAGCTTACTAGAACTAGATCGGATTTTTACCTTAATTAACGCTAAAGTTATAGCAGCCTCATGTCCGTAAACCGCGCTACTCGAAATTTAGTAAGAAGTAGAGCAAATTTTCTTTGTGAATATTGCCATTCAGCGGAAGAAAGTAGCTCTACTCTATTTACGATAGATCATATTTTACCTCGCTCGATTGGTGGTAGCGATGAGCTTGAAAACTTAGCTTTAGCTTGTCATCGCTGTAATAATAATCGCTATAATTTTGTCACTGGTACTGACCCAGAAACAGAACAAGAAGTAACTTTGTTTAACCCCCGTCAACAGCAATGGTCTGAGCATTTTAACTGGTCTGCGGATGGTTTAGAAATAAGGGGTATTACTCCAACAGGTAGGGGAACCTGCGATCGATTAGACCTTAACGATCTATATCATAATGAAGGAGCGATTATCAGAGCTCGTCGTTTATGGATTAGGGCCGGGTGGCATCCTCCCTCTGGCGATCTTCGCCAGAATTCATAATTTTGTCGAAGGATGAATCTGTGGAGAATTTCACCTTACAAAGAGCACTGGAATTGTTAGCAACGAAGGAAGCGGCGGGAGGCGGTAAATCTAGCAGCAAGTCGAAGAAGTCAACTAAGACTGCGGCGGAGAAATCGGAGACTGCAACGAAGAAGACTGCGGCGAAGAAAACTACTGCTAAGAAGACGGCGACTGCGGCGAAGAAAACCACGACTAAGAAGGCTGCGACGGCGACTGCGACTAAGAAGAAGACAACGTGATTTTAGTTTAGTTTTCACTGATCGAGAAACCCGGACGGTGTAGGGGCGGTGCGACCCCTACTCCCCGTGCCGCCCGGTTTTTTTGTTGGTAAAATACTGCACAAATTTAGGTTTGTAGTAAGGACTTCAGTCCTTAAAATTCGGCTTGAGTATAGTAGGGCATAAGGTCTCTTGAATTCAATTAAGATATGGACGGCGGCCCTGAGCGATAGACACGAATCACTTTTTTCGTCAATGTCTCAGCAGTAGATATTGCATCATTAATATTAGCAGTCAGTCTAGCAATATCGTCATCTCGCGTGCAGGCAATAATACCACAGTGGTCAGGTTGCAGCTTGTGCAGTTGAAAGAAATCCCGTCGGTTGACGGTCAAAACAGCCCGATTTTCAATGATGGCAAATGCTAATACATCCTCATCAGGTAGTCCAGCATTTCCTGCTTCTTGAACAGTCAGGACATCATGCCCCAAAGACCGCAGGTTTTGCACGACTTGCCGAGGAAATTGTTCGTCTGCGTAGAGACGCGCCATAGGTTTATTTGATATTTTCAGGTGTATCTAATATTTCGTCAGCCTCATCTTGCAGTCTAATTGCTTCCTCAATTTCGTCAGGATAAGCTTCAGCATAAGCCCAAACATTTACTAAATCAGCGGCACTCAGATGGGGATAGCAATCTAGGATAAAAGCATCGGTAGCGCCGTCATTGTGATAGCTGGCGATCAACCAAACGGGAATGCGAGTATTGTCAATACAAGCATCGCCGCCCATCACGCCGGGAGTTTTTGTAATCGGGCGTCCGCTGTTTTTCAGACTTTGAGTTAAGATGCTGATTGCCTCAGCTTTCTCGGTTGGCGTTAATGCCTTGAGTTGCGCTTCTAATTCTGGGATTGTCATAGAGCTTATTTGATTTATGAATTATGTATGTATTTCATATTGTAGGGCGATATCCCTATTAGTTAGGTTTGTTGCAAAACGTTGTGAATTAATTCTGCTGCTAGTTCTAGCTTATCGCGGTGAGTAAGGGCTTCCATGTCAACGGTGACTGCTGAGCGGCGCTTGGATGTGGGTGCGGCTGGGGGTGTGGCGGGCAATTCCAAGGTTTCGTAGAAATAATCGATAGGTTTGCTGTAGACGGCGGCGAAGGCGGGTAGCTCCCTCTCGGCGTCTACTTTGCGCTTGCCGTGTTCGATACACGAGATGGCTTGTTGGCTCAGGGTTATCCCGTAGCGCAGCTCTAACTGCTCAATAACTTGCTCTTGGGTTAATCCGAGTGCTTCGCGGGTAGCCTTGAGGCGCTTGCCAAGGGAGAACGCCATATCAGGAAATCATGTAAAGGACAAGGAAATCCTATATTTTTCCTTAAGAAACCTCTATCCGATAAATCACTAGCTATACGATAATCATGTAAATCAAGATTCCGATGGGTTCTACCCACTCAGAAGACTTGCGGACAAACCAGAAACCTTGTGTAGGAGAAGTGAAATGAACGAAATAGTTGAAAAAGCTCAACAGGCAATTGCTACACCCGAAGTGCAAGAGATGTTGAAGAAGTTATCTGAATATGGTTTAGGTGTGTTTATGCCACATATGCACGATCCAGAAACAGGTGACTTTGCCCCGCTTCCTTCAGGGATAGTAGCCGTAGAGGATAATCTACAAGTATCTTTTCATCATGCTTCTGAACCAGAAGTTTCTAACGCTAGACCTGTTGGTTGGGTTTGGGATAATTCTTCTCAAGCAGCTATGGTTTGTACTTATTGTATTGAGTTTAGCGGACGACATAGTAAAAACAAGCATACTTAGGATTCGATACCTGCTTTATTTTCTATTGATTAGTCAGCCGACAATTACAGGATCTACATCATGGCAAATGAGAAACCCCCGGACATCAGAGACCCCAATGCTTTTGAAGCAAAAGATGGAAAAAAATGCCCTTCGTGTGGCGGAACAGGAAAAATAAAGCCTGAAAAAGCTGTTAGAGAGGCCGTTTGCCAAAAGTGTAATGGCAAGGGGTACTATATCTAAACGATTTTTGTTGATTGAGTACAGTGTGAGATAAGTCCAGTTTTATCTCACTCTATGCCTGAAAAGGTAGAAAACAGTTGTTATTATCAAATATTTTTGGTTTAACAACGTAAGGTCTATTATTCCACAGGAGTTGACTATGAAATTTTCCGCTGACCGTACAGAGAAAAAAGGACCTTTGGGAGGAGCTTACTACGAAACATATATCAAAATAACTTTGACACCAGAAGAGGAAAATATTGCCCACAAACAAGGCATTATGAGAACGATAATTTTCGGAGGTAGCAGTTCTGATGACCCTGAAACAATAGAGGCGATGCGTCTTTGTGGTCGGTTACAAATAAGAATGGGAGATTTAATCGAAGGGATTACTGTTAAAGTTGGTAGCGGTCAAGAACTGGGAAGGCTTGCAGGGTTTGAAGATTTGATAAAACAGCGTTGTAAAAACTTCAAGTCCAACCTTGAAGCAGATCAGTTTTTTGGCTCTGGCGGGTCTAAAGACGAAGAGGAGTTATAGGCTCGGATCGTGGAGTAATTTGTTCTGAGTTTTGTTTAGAAATGGAGAGATAAAATGTCAAACAAGCCAATGAAAGACGATCGCACTGAGAATCGTGCGTCAGCAAAAGATAAAGTAGAGCAAGTGGTTACAAAACTCAAGCTAACTAAAAATGAGCGAAGAGAGCTACATGAACGCTTAGAAGACTACATGAGCTACGAGGAAATACTGGAACTTGCAAAAAGTATGTTCCAACAACAGTCAGAAGGCCGTTGGTAAATAATGAAGGGATAAAAAAGCATCGCCATTTTTCCCAATCCCGGACAAAAGAGCGATCGCACTTTTTTCAACATCTCGATGAAAGTGCGATCGCTCTTTTTTACAAATTTTGCACTTACTCAGTATTAATTTCAGTTAAATCAGTCAGTTTTATATCATTTGTGCGTTCGATCGCACCACCCACCCTATCTCTGACCTCGCGCTGGTCTAAAATCTCCTCAGTCGCCAAAAAGGCCATATGTGCGATCGACCATTTGTGACCCTCAAACCTTTTAAGGAGAAATGTCTGTTGGCGGATGCCATCCAGCACTAACCCACTGACGCCTGACAGTAACAGCAATATGATTGTTTAGTTGTAGTGCTGTGACTGTTGCGCGACCGCAATCTGTAAGTCCAATAATTTCTGTAGCGTCTTCACTCCAAGCAAAATTTTGTGACCATTGTTGAGTGCGCGAATTAAACAATTTAACGTGCTTTTGCGTGACCGGATCTAATGCGTCAGTTTGGGTTCCTTTGTAATTATTGCACAGACTACAAGCCAGCCAGAGATTTTCTTCCTCGTCAGTACCGCCAATCGCTTTAGGAATAATATGGTCAATTTCCAATATTCCCAGGACATACATTTGTAAACTGCGACAATAACCGCACCGATTTTGAGCTTGTGCGCGAACTCTGGCTCTAACTTGTTCAGAAATTGCCATTTTGATTATCCTTTCAATGGTTCGAGCAAGCCGCGCCGCACAGCTTCATTTAAGGCTTGAGCTTGTCGCAATAGTCGAGTTTCATATATGTGGATTAATGCCTGCAATTCAGCCAGTTCTACAGATGCGATCGTACCGGATTGTTGGCGGTCTAGCAATTCACTCAATCGTTGTTCTTGGAGTGGTTGCAGCCGGAGTTGAGTCTGAGTGATTACTTCTGAATCAGACAGTGCTGATACTGGTTTAGCGGTTGGTAAGAGAAAATTTTCCAGAGTTTCTACTAGAATCTCACTCACGGTGCGGTGGCGTTGCAGCGCTAGCAATTCTGCTTGGTGATAGACTTCATCTGGCAGATTTAGGGTGATTTGGGCGGTCATAGGTGCAAAGCTATGAAACTAATATTTATATTATGCCATATTTTACTTGGAGTATTAGACATCTGCCCAAAAGAAATGAAGAAGGAACTCGCTTGCTAAAAATACGGCGACAGCGACAAAGAAGAAAACTAAGTGAAATTAGTTGAGTTTTCACACATCCAGAAACCCGGCTTATTAAAAAAACCGAGTTTCTTTATTTATAAAATACTAGACAAGCTGGCAAAAATAGGTTTGTACTTCCGTCCTTAAAATTCTCTTCGGTTCTCTTCCTTTGTCTCATAAACGTCTGCGGGGTTCCATCGCGCCTATTTTTTTTGAGACATATCAACTCAAACTCTTGTCAGGGCTCACTTTTCAGCTTACTTGTCACCCGTCAGCAAAATCATCCTATTTACTTATTGACAATTGCTCCTCTCTGTTAAATTGTCATGAATCGAACATATAAGGTTAAAAATTGTATCGTAAGCAACAGAAAGTACCCAATCTTTTATGTAGGGCTCTACAATGGACAAAAGAAACAAGATTAAGAGGCGCGATCGCTATGGGTATCAATGAAAATCTAGACTGGGAAGAAGCATTTGAGTACCGAGCGGGCTTAACAGTGGAGTTGAAGTCCCAGCCAGGTGTTTTCGATACGATCGCTTACTATGAAGTGATGATGGTACCGCCCATCTGGTTAGAAAATGACCCCCGTCCCCGCTATCCTCACGAACTGCGAGTCGTTTCGCAGCAGCCAACTGTGTCCAATATTTGCCGGATTTCAGAGTGCCCTGTTTTAGTCGCTTCCTAGGTTTTTTCAGCGGGAAATATCGGCGATAGCCTCTAGCCAGCAATCAAACCGATGCAGTGATTTTCGGATTGAGATTGCTTTAGTTTACTTTGTGGCGATCGCTTAAGATATAGATTGCGCCGAGAGTGCGATCGACTCGAATCACTTGACCTGTTAATGTTTCAAGTGAGGAAATAGTGTGATTAAGGTTAGCAGCCATTCTGTTAAATCATCCTCTCCCCTACAGACAATGTATTCCAGCATGATCAGACTGTAAGCTGTGCAGTGTGATAAAATGACGGCTATTTAGAGTTAAAACAGCTCGATTTTCACTGACTGCAAAAGCTAACACTTCTTCGTGCGGATTTTTTGGTTATCTTTTCCGGCTGCTTGCAGTGTCAGAATATTGTGAATCATAGAACCCAGCAATTCTACAACCACTCTGGGAAATAGTTCGTCAGTATCAACACGCGCCATCATCTTAATCCTCGTGATTCTCGCGGGTATCTATTTCAATTTCATTTGAAAAAGCCGTCGCATAAGCCCAGGCATTTGCTAAATCAGTAGCTTTTAGTGTGGGATACTTATCTAAGAGTTTGGATTCGTTGATATCCAAGCGGCGAAAACTCACCAGCATTAAAACACGAAGACGGCGCTTTTTGATACAAGCCTCACCGCCACACACACCGAGAGTTTTGCTAATTCATTGTTAGGTGTTAGCTCAGTTTTGGGTTAATAATTAGATAATTTTAGCTTGATTTTTTGGCGTTAAGCCTAGGAGTTCTGCTTCTAATTCTTTAATTGTCATAGCACCTATTTGATTGAATAACTCTGTAGGTATTTGCTATTATACTCAATTCCTTTCTCTCTGCTCTCTTCATCTGCGCCCTCTGCGCTTCTGCGGTTAATAAAAAAAAGGCCGTGCACAAATGAAATCGCATTGCTATATCTTTTTAACTTCTTGATAAATCTGTAAATTATAAAAATTGCTCACCGTTTTACCCTGAGCTTAAACTAACATAAAAAACTTTAACAGAAAAGGAGTCATACCATTTTAGATTTTAGATTTTAGATTTTAGAATTGGGAATGACTGAGGACATAAAACTTTGGATTTTGCCTAGAGTTGCATTTTTTTTGAATAACTGGTATTAGCCATCAGCAGGCACAAACTAAAATCAACTTCAGGTATAAATCATGATGACTTCTACCTTGAGAAGCATATTTTTCGGGACTTGCACAACTTCTCCCACCCGCTGCAGCACATACGCATCAGGTGCCCAGTGAACACTCTCCGCAAGCTCTTGTGTAAATCCTATTTTATATTACTGAATTCCTTGATCCCCGCAAATCTCTATCTTTATTACCTCGATATTGTGCGATGTTTAGCCATAAATTAACATTGATTTAAACTTTTATGGAGACATAAACGAGCTAGAATTCAATAGTTGGTGTGGAAGACATGGAGTTTAAATACAAAATGTCACAGATAACCAATTAATATCGATCGCACTTCACGATCGCACTTGACAAAACAACCACAACTCAGGAGTCAATCGCTGATGATGCTAGGAACAACCGAGATCCCGCAATTAAAGCCGCTTTCCGACTCAGAACTACACAAAATGAACGCCTACTGGCGGGCGGCAAACTACCTATCCGTCGGACAAATCTATCTCCTCGACAACCCCCTACTCAAAGAACCCCTCAAAATCGAACACGTCAAACCGAGACTCCTCGGACATTGGGGCACCACTCCAGGCCTAAACTTCATCTACGTTCACCTCAACCGCATCATCAAAGCCCAAGACATCAACGCCATCTACATCGCAGGCCCTGGACACGGCGGGCCGGGCTTGGTGGCCAACACCTATCTCGAAGGCACTTACAGCGAATATTACTCGAACATTTCCGAAGATGAAGAGGGTATCAAACGGCTGTTCAAACAGTTCTCCTTTCCCGGCGGTATCCCCAGCCACGTCGCCCCGGAAACCCCCGGTTCGATTCACGAAGGCGGCGAACTCGGCTACGCCCTAGTCCACGCTTACGGGGCAGTCTTCGACAATCCCGATTTGATTGTGGCGGCCGTTGTCGGTGACGGGGAAGCCGAAAGTGGCCCGCTAGCTGCTAGCTGGCATTCTAACAAGTTTCTCAACCCGGTTCGCGACGGGGCCGTGTTGCCGATTTTGCACTTGAATGGCTACAAAATTGCCAATCCAACTCTGTTGGCCCGCATTCCGCAGGAGGAATTGGAAAGTTTGATGGTCGGTTACGGCTACAAACCTTATTGGGTGGAAGGTTCAGACCCGGAAACCATGCACCAGTTGATGGCTGCAACTCTCGATACGGCGATCGGCGAAATTAAGGCGATTCAGGAAAAAGCGCGGACAGAGGGCTATTCCGGCCGTCCCCAGTGGCCGATGATTGTGATGAAAACTCCCAAAGGCTGGACGGGGCCGAAGGAAGTTGACGGTAAGAAAACAGAGGATTATTGGCGATCGCACCAAGTCCCACTTTCGGAAATGGCTTCTAAGCCGGGACACGTCCAACTCCTCGAAGATTGGATGAAAAGCTACAAGCCGGAAGAACTCTTCGACGAAAACGGCAAGTTAATTCCTGAATTAGCAGAACTCGCGCCCAAGGGCGATCGACGTATGGGGGCAAATCCCCACGCTAACGGCGGCCTGCTGCTGCGAGACTTGAAAATGCCGAAATTTGAAGACTACGCCATTGACGTGCAAAAACCGGGCACTGTAATGGCAGAAGCAACCCGCGTTTCCGGCCGCTTCCTGCGAGACGTGATGACACTGAATCAAGAGAACGCCAATTTCCGCATTGTCGGGCCTGACGAGACGGCCTCAAATCGCCTCGATCCGGTGTTTGAAGTGACGAACCGGGTGTGGGCGGGGGAAATTTTGCCCGAAGACGACCACATCTCCCCCGATGGCCGGGTGATGGAAGTCCTCAGCGAACATCTATGTCAGGGATGGCTGGAAGGCTATTTGCTGACGGGACGCCACGGCTTTTTCTCCTGCTACGAGGCGTTTATTCACATCATCGATTCGATGTTCAACCAACACGCCAAGTGGTTGAAAACTACTCGTCACATTCCTTGGCGCCGACCGATCGCCTCTCTGAATTACTTACTAACTTCTCACGTTTGGCGACAAGACCACAACGGTTTTTCTCACCAAGATCCGGGTTTTATCGACCACGTAATTAACAAGAAAGCGGAAGTGGTGCGGATTTATTTGCCGCCCGATGCGAATACTTTGCTGTCAGTAACGGATCACTGTCTCCGCAGTCGCCACTATGTCAACGTGATTATTGCAGGGAAGCAGCCGGCATTGCAGTATTTGGATATGGATTCTGCGATTAAACACTGTACCGCCGGCATCGGCATTTGGGAGTGGGCTAGTAACGATAAAGGTGGCGAACCCGATGTGGTGATGGCTTGCGCGGGTGATGTTCCGACGCTGGAAACTTTGGCTGCAGTTGACATTCTCCGCCGAGATTATCCCGATTTAAAAGTGCGGGTGGTGAATGTGGTGGATTTGATGACGCTGCAACCTGCTAGCGAACATCCCCACGGTTTGTCTGACAAGGATTTTGATACTTTGTTCACGAAAGATAAGCCTGTGATTTTTGCTTTTCACGGCTATCCTTGGCTGATTCACCGCTTGACTTATCGCCGGACAAATCACCCGAATATTCACGTTCGGGGTTACAAGGAAGAGGGAACGACTACGACGCCGTTTGATATGGTGGTGATTAATGACCTCGATCGATTCCATTTAGTTGGAGATGTACTCGATCGCGTTCCAAAACTGATTTCTGTCGCAGCTTACGGCAAACAAGCTATCCGTGACAAGCTGATCGAACACAGGCACTATATCAACGAACACGGCGATGATATGCCGGAAATCCGCGACTGGAAGTGGCCGCACGCGGGCCCGGTTTCGCCGGAAGCGCCGAAGGAAACGAAAGATCCGACAACGACAGGAGATCAAACTGTGCGATCGGGTGCACCGGGCTAGGGATATTCTGGGTAGGGACACGGCATTGCCGTGTCCGGCACAGCGATCGGGGATTAGGAAACGGCAGTGCCGTGTCCCTACAGGCGATATTCCTCTGCGGTTCGTTCAATAAAAGTCTCTTTCAACTATCAAATAAAATTGGTATATATGAGCTTAAAAATCTACTTTGTACGACACGGTGAAACGACTTACAGCCAAACAGGTGGCTTCTGCGGCGCTATCGATCCAGAATTAACAGCAGAAGGTGTTAAAATGGCAGCACAGTTTGCTGCTACTTACGCAAAATTGCCTTGGAATGCTGTTTATGTCAGTCCGATGAAACGCACAATTGCTACTGCAAAACCTTTGTGCGATGCTGTGGGAATAGAAATGCAGCTTCGCGACGGACTGAGGGAAATTAAGTACGGTGAGTGGGAGGGCAAAACAGTAGAAGAGGTCAAAGAAGAATACGAAGAAGATTATATTAATTGGCTGACTGAACCTGCTTGGAATGCACCAAACGGCGGCGAAACTTCGGTGCAAATTGCCAGTAGAGCTTCCTTAGTTATTGCAGAAATTGAGGAAAAATATAAGAATGGAAATGTGTTGGTTGTCTCCCACAAAGCAACTATTAGAATTATTCTGTGCAGTCTGTTGGGGATTGATTTGGGTCGTTATCGCGATCGCATTGCCGCTTTAGCAGCTTCTGTCAGTATTGTCAAGTTTGATGTTCGCGGGCCGCTGCTGGAAGTTTTGGGCGATCGATCGTACATGGATGAAACTCTGCGGAATTTACCCGGTACTTGAAATTGCGGGTAGGGTGCGCGCACTGCCTACCCTAAATTCTGCAACTAAATCGCGCCTATGTTAGACAATCCTAAAATAGCACCTGCTCCCAAAATATGACCAAATGCCATAGTTCCCACAACTGCACCCAAACTCAAACCGCCGAACATACTCGATGAGGGCATTGCTGGGCCTGTGTGAGGCTTTTGGATGGTTGATTTGCCGATCGCAATAGCTAAAATATTGCAAAGAATCATAATCAAACCGATCGTGGGGCTCCACTCTAGGGTTCTGGGGGCAACGGCAAGTAAAATTGGTGTAAACATCGATCGACTCCTTAAACTTTAGTCAATGAAAATCTGCCTAGAAGATATATCAAAAAAATGCAACTGTTCGCTACACATTGCATTAACAGTTAATTTTTCGACATTTTTCTTAATATTTTTCCCAGGATATCAAGATTTCTTCGTCTGTGCAGGCGGATGAAAGTTTGACAAGATGCGATTGCAATCGCCTAGCGTCGAAAGAACGAATCAACAGGAAATAATCAAGCATGAAAATACTGGTGTTAAATGCGGGTTCTAGCAGTCAAAAGAGCTGTCTTTACGAATTAAACGATGTCCTGCCCGATCGACCTTTGGAACCCCTCTGGGAGGCTCAAATAGACTGGACTCACCAGCAGGGTATAGCAGAGTTGAAAGTCAAAACAGCAAAAGGCGATCGGCTTGAGGAGGAATTTGCATCCGAGTCTCGCCAAGATGCTATTTCTCGAATGCTGGAGAGTCTTTGGAAGGGAAAAACTCAAACAATTAATGATTTAAAGGAGATTGATATTGTCGGCCACCGCGTCGTACATGGCGGACAAGATTATCAGCAAAGTACGTTAATTTCGCCGGATGTTAAACAGGCGATCGCCCGTTTATCTGTTTTCGCCCCTGTCCACAATCCCGTTAACCTCGAAGGTATCGAAGCGATTGAAAAAATCCTCGGAAATGTGCCGCAAGTAGCAGTATTTGATACAGCTTTTCACGCACAATTGCCGCCCGCCGCCTTTGTTTATCCCGGCCCCTATGAATGGCTGGAAAATGGGATTCGGCGTTACGGTTTTCACGGGATTAGCCATCAATATTGCGCGCGTCGGGCAGCCGACATTCTGGGTCAAGATTTGGCAGATTTGCGGTTGATTAGCTGTCATTTGGGCAACGGATGTTCTCTGGCGGCCATTCGCGGTGGCTGGAGTGTGGACACGACGATGGGATTTACGCCTCTGGAAGGATTGATGATGGGAAGTCGATCGGGTTCGATCGATCCAGGCATTCTCATTCATCTGTTAAAGCAATCCGATTTTACTGCTGAGAAACTTGATGGTATTCTCAATCGAAATTCTGGTTTAAAAGGGATTTCAGGCGTGTCTAGCGATCTGCGGCAGATTGGAGATGCGATCGCCCAAGGTAATGAAAGAGCTCAACTTGCTTTGGATATTTACCTCCACCGTTTGCGTGCCGGAATTGGTGCCATGCTGGCGAGTTTAGGAGGGTTGGATGCCTTAATTTTTACGGCGGGAGTTGGCGAAAATTCTGCTCTTGTACGGGCTGCAGCTTGCGAAGCTTTTGGATTTATCGGGTTAAAATTGGATGAGGATAAAAATCAACATTCACAGATCGATCGAGATATTGCGGCAGTGGATTCTGCGGTGAGAATTTTGGTAATTCACACGCAGGAGGATTGGGAGATTGCGCGAGAATGCTGGAAACTTTCTCACTAAGGAATGAGAATTAAATAACTTCCAGAAGTTGGTGGGATGGGCGTCCCGCCCGTCCTTTTTGGACGGGC
>NZ_JAUBUC010000123.1:0-16175 GCF_036705285.1 Microcoleus sp. B4-C1
ACAACCGTGTCTGCGGTTCTATAGCCTGCGGTCTCCGGTTCAATCGCCTGACTCTTTTAAGATACAAGGGGCGGGTTTTACCAACCATCTCAACCTAAAACTAACCATCTATGAAACCCGCCCCCAAAGGGCGAAAAATACACCTCAACAATAAATCAAGCCGGAGCTGGAATGCCCGGTAAATCGCCATCAAAATCAGGAGTTCGATCGCCCCAATTCCACCCCCTCGCCACCTTGGCCTGTTCCAAATCTTCCCCCGGCAAAGGTTTCACGCCCTGCGTCACCTGATTCACCCACCAGTGTTCGTGAGTTTGCACCGCGGCGAATCCTGCAGCCCCCACCCAAGCATCGAGGCTGCCAGCCGCGTAAGACTTAATATAAGGCTCTTCAAAGATATCAGTCAGCCACTCTGTTTGCTGCAAAGTTTTTTGGTTTCCGTCCAAAATTGCCACTTGTCCCCCAACCTTGAGCAGTCGGAAGCTTTCTCGCAAAATTGCCCGCGATACAGCAGGTGGCGTCTCGTGAAACAGCAAGGAAGCTGCGACTAAATCGAAGCTAGCATCGCCAAAAGCAACCCTTTCGGCATTTCCGTGCAACCACTGGATATTTAAGCCGGCTTTTTGCGCTTTCATGTCGGCAACTACCAGCATATAAGGCGACAAATCCAGCCCGACTACTTCCGCTTCGGGAAAAGCCTGCTTGAGCATGAGCGTTGTCGAACCGGTGCCGCATCCCAAATCGATGATTCGGCGCGGTTTCACCCGCACAGCGTCAATTAAGCCTTGCCTGACGACTGTTTCGTGGGGAGGCAAAACATATTGCGTGATGGGATCGTAGGAAACGGCGGCACTGGGGTTGAGATAGCCGCGTTTAATGCCGTGAAAGTTTTGGCTGCTGTAATATTCGGGATAAACTAAGTCGGGTTGTCGGTAGCGATCGCCCGCTGTTTCCCAGTCGATACCTTCGTAGAGTCGTTTCAGCGCTTCTTCGTCGATCGCCAGTCGCATCAGGGGCGACAAAAAGCGCTCGAAAATTGTATCCTTGCCAACAGCCATAAAACACCTTTAACAAAAACTCTTCTAATTTTAGCCAACCGCCGTAAATTTAGCATTTATTAAAACTGTTTAGCCCCCTCTTCCCTCTTCCTTCTATCCCTTACCTCCGTTAAAACGTTACAAAATCTGCGGGCTTCCTTTCCCACTTCCTACTTGTACGAGTTTAAACAAGGCAACTGTAGACAAGCTATAAACTCTTATTTTATCAGTCCTTCCCAAATCTAAAATCTAAAATCTAAAATCTAAAATCGTTTTACTTTCCGTTACTAATAGGAATTTTAACCAAAAATTCCGTTCCTCCCCCCGGAGGTTTAGCAATTGTGATGCTACCACCATGTCCATCTACTACAATTTTGTAGCTAATTGCTAACCCCAAACCCGTGCCTTTACCCACATCTTTAGTAGTAAAAAATGGGTTAAAAATTTGGTCTTTAACGCTGTCGGGAATGCCGGGGCCGTTGTCGGCGATCGCCACTTTCAGAAATTTACCGCCATGTTCGCGAACTACGCCCGTGGAAATAGTAATAATTTTATCCAGGCGATCGAGCTCGTTCAAGGCATCGATCGCATTACTCAGCAAGTTCATAAACACCTGATTGAGCTGAGACGGATAGCACTCGACTGAAGGCACTTTTCCGTATTTCTTGACTATATAAATTCTATTTTTAATGCGGTTGGAGAGCAGCAGCAAGGTATTTTCTATACCTTCGTGAATATCCGCTAGCTTTTTGTCAGATTCATCCAGGCGAGAAAAGTTCCGCAAAGAAAGAACTATGCTGCGAATGCGTTCGCTTCCTATTTTCATAGAATTCAATATATGCGGCAAATCCTCCTCGATAAATTCTAACTCGATTTCTTCGCTAAATTCTGCGATTTCCTGGGGAACCTCTGGGAATGCTTCTTTGTATAAACTCACCAACTCTAATAAATCTTTAGTATATTTGCTGGTGTGAGGCAAATTAGCCGAAATAAAGTTAACGGGGTTGTTGATTTCGTGCGCTATTCCAGCCACCATTTGACCTAGGGATGACATCTTTTCGCTCTGCACTAAATGAGTTTGAGTTTTTTTCAGTTCATTTAAGGCACTATTAAGCAGTTTTACTTGGTCTTGGGTTTGACTGTAAAGGTGAGCTTGAGTAATTGCGATCGCCAATTGGTCTGCTACAGCTTTTAACAGTTGAATTTCCTCCCGACTCCAAAGCCAATGAGTAGCGTGGCTGCAAATTAAATAACCCTGCGGCTGGTTCTGAGTCTGGACAGGTACGGCTAAATAGCTATTAGCTTTAAGTTCCGGCGGTTGAGTTACACCCTCCGCCCAAGTGTCGCTCGAAAGAATAATTGGTTCGCCTTGACCACTCCGTACTAACACATTTTCGATAAAGTAAGACTCAAACTTTAGGGCTTGTGTCGGAGAATCAGATGGGCAATATTCCCACAGGATTTGTAACGTTTTTTCTTGCGGTTTGTACCAACCAAAAGCCGCCCGTTCTAGGTGCAGCAAACTTACTATTTCTTCGACTGTACTTTGCACAATCTTGTCTAATTCAAGAGAAGCGCGAATACGTCCAGCAATCCGGTTGAGCATGGCTTCTCGCTCCGCTTGAGCGCGATTGTTTTCGGAGGAGTAAATTAGCCAAATGGCTGCTAGCATTGCCGGGATGAGCAGTCCGGCGACTACGGATGTCAGCAAATTTAATGCTTGCAGTTGGGATTCAATATTTTCGCGGGGAATTACTAAAGCCATCGACCAGTTAACTTCCTTGAGGGGAGCATAGGCTACATACACCCATTTGTTATCTATTTTTACCAGTTCGATGTTCGTCTGGCGGTCGATCATCTGCCGCGCAATTGTGGAGAGAGCGGGGTCTTTTGACTGTAAAAAGCTTGGGGCCTCCTGGTCGATATTTCCGATTAAGTTATTGTTGGGATGAACAATTGGCACTCCTTGTGAATTGAGCGCAAAAGCATAACTGTCGGAACCGTACAGCAAGCTGTTAGCGACAGATGTTACTCGGTCTAATTTTATGCTGCCCGAAAGGACTCCCATTACTTGATTTGGAGCGGGGGGCAATGCCCAAATAGGAGCTGAAATAATAATCGTAGAAACTTTTGTAGTGCGGCCGATCAGCGGGTCGGAAACGTTGAGCTGTCCGGCCATTGCTTTTTGAAAGTGTTGGCGGTCTTTGCTGTTCGCGCGGTTGCCTAGAGTATTGATAAATGAGCCGTCGGGTTGAGTTAATGACAGGATGAAATACTCTTTTAACCTGTATATTTCTCCTTGCAACCGGGGTTCGACTAATTGCCAATTGAGAGTGCTAACTGTAGGATCGTAAGCAATGGTTTCTATTTCTGCTTTGCGGCTGCTTAGCCAGCGGTCGATTTCATCGGTGCCTTTTTCTAGTTTTAATAGTGCTATTTGCTTTAAATTGTCAAGGATTAGTCCGCGCACAAAAAAATAGCTGATGCAAGCAGTTGTGCTAATGGTTAAAGCGGTGGTACCCAGAATTAGCAGGGTCAGCAAATGGCGGCGCTGCCGTCTGTGTTGCCAAAGACTGTGCGCTTGCTGCCACTGCGATTGAGCAGAATTGCTGATGTTGTCCCAGATTTGGCGCAGCTTTTTTGTTTGGTGTGGCGGCGGCGCAGACACAGATCCGGCTTGATTTGCTGGGTTTTGCATCATCAAATGTTCTCTCCGAATCAAATTCATCAAACTGTATTGGTCATTCGGCAGAATTAATATCAGCCAAGTCGTGAAACCAGTTTCAGAAAATAATGCAACTGTAGACCGGTGCTGCCAACCCTGGTGGTCATCAGTCATTCCCAATCTAAAATCTAAAATCTAAAATCTAAAATGGTAAGACTTACATTCGGGATTGCAAACAATTTTTCTTATGGTTGGGCACTCGCCTTCTATTTTGGCATCAATTTTATATTTCGACGTTCGATTTACCTATTTGAGGTTTGTGCTTTACGATATCTTTAATATCTATCTCGTTTGTATAACAAAATAATTGTAAATAACACAGAGAAAATACGGAGTTTTTTAGATTTCTAATGTATTATAATGTATGAGCAAAACTCTCTTGACAATTTTACTGATTTGTGCTTTGGTTTCAAGGGGAAATTTTTTCGTCTAAAGCTTTTTTAGCCAAGCGGGTTGCATAAACGGTGAGGGCGATCGTTGCTACCAAACCAATGCCGTAAAGAGTCCACTCAGCAGCAGTGCGCGATCGCCCGCTAGATCCAAGTGCAGCCAAACTCCCAGCCAGGGAACCGATATAAACATACATGACTGTTCCGGGAATCATGCCGATCCAAGATGCCAAAAAATAATCTTTTAGAGATACCTGCGTGACTCCAAAAGCATAGTTAAGCAAATTAAACGGAAAAATGGGAGAAAGTCGCGTCAGCAGCACAATTTTCCATCCTTCAGAAGCAACTGCGGAGTCGATCGCCTTAAATTGTTGATTGCCCTCTATCTGTTTGGAAACCCAGTCGCGAGTTAAATACCGCCCTACCAAAAAAGCGCAAGTTGCGCCTAAAACTGAGCCGATGGAAACACAAACCGAACCGCCAACGACTCCAAACAAAACGCCCGAACCTAGAGTCAGCAAAGAACCGGGGATAAATAGAACGGTTGCGACAATGTAAATGAGAATAAAAGCTGCCGGGCCCCACGGGCCGAGACTCGCGATCGACTCCAAGGCATTTTTCAGAATTCCTTGAAAGTTAAAAAACCTAGTCGCTGCAATTAAAGCCACAGCTAAACCAATCCCTAAAATCAGTTTCCACCTATTTGATGGCGGCGGATTTTCATCGGGCGATCGCGAATCATTCATTACCTAAACTCTCCACTCATTCATTGCATACACCGTAAGGTCTATAGTTGCGCTTTAGCGCTAAAAAACTTTGTAATAAAGCGCAACTTTTCCCTTAAATTAAATCAAAGTACCGCCACAGCTAGAACCGCTACCCGCCGTACAGCCGTAACAATAAGCAGCCGTTTGCACATCTTGAATCACATCTAAACTGCCAGATGCAAGCAATTTAGCAGTATTTATCTTTTCCCCACTGCCAGTTTTCGCCGGCAGATTTTCCATTTGGTTAAAATCGCAGTCGTAGACATTGCCCAAATAGTCGATCGACAATTCGTTACGGCACATTAAATGTTCCAGAGTACCGGGATTAAAATTATCCTCCAAAAACCCCAGATAAGGCTTGTGAAGTTTCTTATGTTCCAAATGAAACTTAGTCCGTCCCACCGGCAAATTAGTAATCGCGAACAATTGATTAAAACAAATCCCAAAATCTTCGGCTAAATAAACCTTGTAATCTTCCTCTAACTTGCCTTGTTCCGGTGTTAGCGAAAACTTGTCTGTTGCCGGCACTTGTGGATTGTACACCAAATCCAGAATTAAATTTGGCTTTTTTCCGTATCCCAACTGATTTAGCTTTTGCAGCGCCCGAATCGAACTGTCAAAAACACCGTTGCCACGCATTTTGTCCACATTGTCAGCTTGGTAGCAGGGAAGCGACGCCACAATTCTGAGTTGGTTCTGGGCGCAATATTCAGGAATATCTTCAAAACCTTTTTCAAAGTAAATAGTCAAATTAGAACGAACAATTACCTCTTTACCTGCAGCCCTGGCAGCTTCCGCTAGCGGTTTAAAACCGTAAAGCATTTCGGGAGCACCGCCGGTGAGGTCAACAGTTTGAATTTGAGGAAAGCGGCGAATGATTTCAATTAATTGGTCGCAAATTTCCGGGGAAAGTTCTTCTGTTCGTGTCGGGCTAGCTTCTACGTGGCAGTGAGTGCAAGCGAGGTTGCAGCGTTTGCCGAGATTAATTTGTAAAACTGTAATCTGCTTTTTAGTTAAAGCTGAGTGAAGTTTGTTTTTGAAAGGCGTGACTGCGGTCTGAATCATGTGCTAAACTTTTTAGTCTCTGCTCGCAACGGATTTAGAGGCGTTCCGGCGGAACGCCTCTCATAATTTAGCACTAATTCTTTGGATGCGAAAGCGACAAATTTTAACTGTCGCTACAAAGTTAATTGAAACTCACATCTTGCACCATTCTTAGAAACAGGCTTTTCGGCCTGTTCCACAGGAGATTAATTTTCTTGTGGAACAGGCCGAAAAGCCTGTTCATAAAAGCCTTATTGACAATACTGCAACTCAGTTAAAGCTGACATCTTACACCATTCTCAATAACAGGCAAGATGCCTGTTCCACAAAAGAGGAATTTTGTTGTTGTGGAACAGGCCGAAAAGCCTGTTCAGAAAAGGCTTATTGACAATACTGCAAGAGCTGAGTTAAAACCGACAAGGCAAGAATTCTCATTTTGACAGTCATCTTACTTTAGAGAGTCCACTAATTTCTCAACTCGTGCTTTAATTTCATCTCGAACGCGGTGAAAAGTTTCGATGGGTTGTCCGTCGGGATCGTCGAGTTGCCAATCTTCAAACACTTCTCGCAATACCCACGCTTCGGGTAAATTCACGCCGCAGCCACAGAGAGAAATTACTGCATCGTAGTCTTCTGCATTGAATTCGTTTAATGGGTTGGATGTTTGATCGGTGATGTCAATGCCGATTTCTGACATGACTTGAATTGCTGTCGGATGAACTCTGCTTGATTCTAACCCGGAACTGGTGACTCCAATCTTGCCGGCGCCGATGGTTTTAGCAAATCCTTCTGCCATTTGCGATCTGCAGGAGTTTCTTTTGCACACAAACATTACTTTTTTCATGGTTTTTGTTGGTTGTTAGTTGTGAGTTGTTAGTTGTTAGTTAGATGTTTCAAGGGCGCGATTTGCTAGGGCGATCGCCTCTTTAGCTGCTTGTTCCTTGCGTTCGCTGTAGCGATCGGTCAAATATTCGGTTTGCTCCCGCAACAGCAAGGTAAACTTGTACAGTTCCTCCATTACGTCGATCGCGCGATCGCGATAAGGCGAATCCTTCATCGTCCCATCTTCATTAAATTCCTGATAAGCCTTAGCAACCGAAGACTGATTCGGAATCGTAAACATCCGCATCCAGCGGCCCAAAATTCTCAAAGTATTGACAGCATTAAAAGACTGCGAACCACCGCTGACTTGCATCACCGCCAAAGTTCGACCTTGAGTTGGTCTGACAGCCCCAATATTTAAAGGAATCCAGTCAATTTGATTTTTCATAATGCCAGTAATATTACCGTGCATTTCTGGACTAGACCACACTTGACCCTCCGACCACAGGCTCAATTCCCGCAACTCTTGAACCTTCGGATGCGTATCGGGAACGCTACCATAAATCGGCAATTCTAGAGGATTAAAAAACCTAACTTCGGCACCGAAACCCTCAATAATTCGAGCAGATTCTTCCGCCAACAAGCGGCTGTAAGAACGCTCTCTTAAAGAGCCATATAAAAAAAGAATTCTGGGTTTATGAGTGAATTCGTTCATGAGATTCTAGCAATTGGAATTGGGAAGACAACGAGGGTCTCGCAGCGAGGCAGTTTCTGGTTTTCTGGGGAACCAAAATGCTGTTCGCTTGCAGATTTCTACTAACATTAACATCACTGGAACCTCAATTAAAACACCGACAACTGTAGCCAAGGCTGCACCTGAGTTTAAGCCAAAAAGCATCACAGCCGTAGCAATCGCTACCTCAAAATGATTGCTGGCCCCAATCAGGGCGGCCGGTGCTGAATCTTCGTAGCACAGGTTGAGTTTTAAAGCTGCTACATAAGAAATCAGGAAAATGAAGTTTGTCTGGATAAACAGAGGCACAGCAATTAAAAGAATGTGCAGAGGATTGTTAACAATCAACTCTCCTTTGAAGGCAAACAAAAGAATTAGCGTAATCAAAAGGGCCGCCGTAGCAACTGGACTCAGATATTGCATGAACTCTCGTTCAAACCATTCTCGCCCTTTATGTTTGAAAATCCAGAAACGGCTATACATTCCGGCCGCTAAGGGCAAACCGACATAAATGAATACAGACAATACTATTGTCTGCCAAGGAACAACTAAATCATTTGCTGCTAACAGCCATCTGCCTAATGGTGCATATAAAAACAGCATTGCTAGGGAATTAATGGCAACCATAACGAGGGTATGTCCTTGATTGCCGTAGGACAGATATCCCCACATTAAAACCATCGCAGTACAGGGGGCAATTCCTAATAATATTGTACCTGCAATGTAGGAACTAGCGATGGAGACTTCACTGCCACGAATTATTTCGGTGCCGGTAATGAGGGGGCGAAATAGCCAACCTAAGAAAAACTGAGAAAATGCTACCATTGTAAATGGTTTGATAACCCAGTTGACGACTAATGTTAAAATCACTGGTTTGGGCGTTCGCGCTGCATTAGCCGCCTGGGTAAAGTCTATTTTTACCATGATGGGATACATCATAAAAAATAGACAAATGGCAATAGGAATTGACACCTGGTAAAAGCTCAGAGCATCAAGGGTGACGGCGACGCTAGGGAATAATCTACCGAGAATAATACCGGCTAAAATGCAAAGAAATACCCAAAGGGTGAGGTATCTTTCAAAAAAACTGAGCTTGCTTCCTGCTTGGACAGGTGAGTTAGTTGCTTGAGGATGGTTCATTTAGTTAACTGGTAAGTGAAACTTTATGAGAAAAGATTAAAATTTTGCCTCTTTTCGTAATAACTCTCCAATGGTTAAGTCAAACCTAGCTTGACCCTCGAAGAAAGTCCCAACTTTGCCATTGTAGAAATTCTTGTAAATCAGTTGATAGCCTTCGCTTGGTAGGGGAATGTAACCGACCGACTGGACTAAACTTGGTGCTTTTTTCATGTAGAATTGCACAAACTCGCCCACCTCTGGTTTATTTTGGACAGCGGTGTAACTGACATAGATAAAAAGAGGTCTACCGAGGGGTTGATATTGAGCGTTTTCTACAGTTTGTATGCTGGGTAGAACTGGCCCTTTACCATTGTCTATTCCTAATGCTTTTAATTGATTTTGATTGGTTTCGTAATAGCTTAATCCAAAGTAACCCAAGGCATTTGGATCTTTGATAACTCCTTGGGCTAAAACATTATCATCTTCACTAGCTGTATAGTCGGTACGGCTGGATTTCGCAGTACCTACTGTTGCTTCTGTGAAGTAGTCAAATGTACCGGAATCTTTGCCTGCACCGTAAAGGGTTATAGGTTGATTTGGCCAATTAGGTCGAATCTGATTCCAGCGGGTAATTTTTCCTTGGGCGGCGGGTTCCCAAAGTTTTTTTAGTTCGGCTACTGTGATGTCTTTTGCCCAGCTATTGTTGGGATTGACTACTACTGTGAGCGCGTCAAAGGCGACTGGTAATTCGTAGTAGCGGATGCCTGCTTTGTTGCAGGCTTCCATTTCCCCTGCGCTGATGGGGCGCGAGGCGTTGCTGATGTCTGTTTCGCCAGCACAAAACTTTCTAAATCCTCCACCTGTACCGGAGAATTCAACAGTAATTGATGCTTTTTTGGGATTGGTATTTTGATATTCTTTGGCGATCGCATCCGTAATTGGATACACGGTGCTGGAACCGTCTATTTTAATGCTTTGCGATTCTGGCGACTGGACTTGTCCGCAGGAGCTGAGAAGCCCGATCGCACCTATGGTCAAAGCAATTATACTTAGTGCGGAAACCTTGGCCTTTTCTGCTCGGTTCATTGACCTCACCCAATGCCATAACTAAGGGGTACACTGGAATCATATCAATAAAATTTGATATGTCAAGTATGAGGGAAGACAAACAGGCAATCAACACATTAAGAAATGTTGATGGGTTAATCTGCGTCAGAACAGGGGCGTGCCGGCAGGATCTGGCTGAAGCGGCGGTATTCGGCGAGGTACTGTTCGAGGGCGACAAACTGAGCTAAATTGAGGCTGTAGTAAATCCAGCGGCCTTCTTGGCGGCTGCGGACTAAAGCTGCATCCTTCAAGGCTTTGAGGTGAAAAGAGAGTTTAGGCTGAGGGACAGAAAGCCGATCGCACAATTCGCAAACGCACAACTCCTGTTCTCGCAGCAACTCCAGAATCTGAATCCGCAGGGGGTCAGAAAGAGCGTGAAAGCCTGCGGAGACAAGTTTTTCCGAAATCTGTCGCTGTGAAATGCGATCGGGCGCAGCCGTAGAATTTTTAAGCATCAATTATTTAGAAAACATCCATACAAAACATTATAATTTCTCAAGCTTAATCCCAGAAAATCAGTGCATTCAGCATCGACAGATTCTTCGGAGTTGATTACTTGGGATTCTGTACCCTTGCCGGCACATCAGTGAGTCCGGCTTTCTGCATCAGCGAAATCACCCCTATAGATAGAATTCCCCCAATAATTGCCCCGACAACTACCAGGATGATAAAGACTTTTTGCAGAGTTTTTTTAGTTGCCGGGTGGTACTGTTTCGGCAATGCTTCACCTTGCTCGTCAACTTCTTGCTCCAAGGGGTCTAGCGGATTGGAGGGATTTGAGTTAAAGGGATTGGGCGCTTGATTCATGGCTGGCTTTGGTTAAAGGATATCAAGAACTATTTTAACTTGCGATTTGCCGTCGCAGCTTATATAATACATTCTGGTTTCACTCAAGACTCTATAAAATTTATCAAGATACCGAGAATTTTACCAACATTATTAATAAAATATTCGCTGGTGTCAATCTCGATCGCAATTCCTTCTAGTTTGAAAAATTTCCAAATACTTCCAGTGGTGATCACTCCATAAATGGTCTGAATGTCATTTTCTTGACGCTGGTTAAATATTTGTGCTGCGATCGTTTCTGCCATGCACTGTCCTAAGCCGGATTGGATGTTGTCATTTTTGGCTTCAACCAAGGCGATAACTGGGGATTCAATGACTAGCTGTTCCGGCGATCGGCTAATTAGAAAATCGCAATAACCGCTCAAACCCCTAGCAGCGTCTACATTGAATTCTCGACCTGAAAATAAACTCATCCGTTGCGGCAGCAGTTTTTTAATCTCAACTAATATTGGCGCGACAATTAGCTCGGAGCGAGCTTTCTCGGAATTAATTTCTAGTGCTAAAGGCAGATTGAATTGCAAAGTTTCTTGCAAAAAACTGCTTGGTTCTATTTCGGGAATGTCAGCAAACAAGCCCATCTTGCTCGAAAAGGCGATGCCGAAAGTTGCCTTAATTTGTTCTATGCTAAATTGACTGTAGGGCATTTAACTCCCTCTCTCAAAACAATAATTTTTTCAAACATCGCAGCCGGGGCGGGTTGCTCTAATTTTACTACTTAAATTACAGATTTTAGTGAACCCGCCTCTACAAATTTTTACACTTCTGCTTTTGACAAACGATCGAGAGAAATTGTTGCCGCCTCAGATACTTGAGAATTACTATCTTTTTCTAAGTATTTCAAAGCCGAAACGCTCTTAATACTCGGCAAATTGCCCAAAGCTTCAGCCAGCCTCTGGCGGATCAGCCAATCTTCCGACTGAGCAAAATTGAGGATGCGATCGATCGCCCCAATATCTTTAATTTCCCCCAAAGCCGAAATTGCCGCCTGCTGGATCACCACTTGATCGCTGTCGAGAGCTTTCAGCAGCACATCGCGAGCCCGGGGATCTTTGAGATTCCCCAGAGAAACAGCAGCGCTGAAGCGCACCAGCCATTGAGTATCTTCGTAAAAAGCGCGCACCAAAGCATCAAAAGCTCTGATATCTTCGAGATAGCCCAAAGCACCCGCAGCGTCAGCGCGAATGCCGTAATCCGGGTCTGTTTCTAGCAATTTGACTAGAATAGGATAGCACTCTGCTGTCGGTTTGACCCCAAGAGCAAACACAGCCATCGATCGTACTTGCAAACTTTCGTCGTTCAACACCTTTTTAATCAAAGGCACCGCCTCTGCGGCAGGCACATTCCGCAAGTTGGCCAAAGCCACCATGCGATCGGCGGAATTTTGGCTTTCTAACTTGGCTGCAATTTGCTCTAAGCTTAAAGTTGTCATTATGGATAAATCTTGTAGTAAAACTTTACATTCGGGTTATTTTGATTATAGGGGAGTCTCAGGGGAAAAGCAGGCCGTAAAAACCGCCCTGCGTATTTGAGATGAATGAGATTGCGGATTATTTCCATTAATCTGAAGCTCAGATTAATGGAAATAATCAATTAGAAAGTCTATTATTTAAGTCGCAAGCACAGGCGAGGTGTTACACTATATCGGATAATCCCTAGACTTTATTGTACAGTGCTTAACAAAGCAACAAAAAACTTTTCGTTTATCCCCCAAAAAAATTATGATTGTCGTTGAAAGGCATTACATAGATCTGCAGCATCAGTTTTTTAAACAGTTTGATGACTTATCTTTCCTGTCCAAAAATCTCTACAATCATGGTAACTATTACATGAGGCAACACTTTTTTAACTCTGGGTCAAAAGTTGGCGCTGCCAAGAGTCTAAAACAGTTATATGCCATCCTAAAACCCACAGCCGACTATAAATCCTTACCTGCTAAAATTAGCACTCAAGTTCTCAAACAACTTATTCACGACTGGGAGGACTGGAAAAAGTCAATCAAGGCTTATTACCGAGATATCCATCAATTTTCATCCCCCCCCCGAATTCCCAAATACAAACATAAAACCTGTGGACGTAACTTGTTAATTTATGATAACCAATCGATAGAACAAAGGGAAAAAAATAAAAATAATGGGCTACTTCATTTATCTCAAAGTGACATAATAATTGCTACAAAAGCCCAAGATGTCATAGAGGTAAGGATAGTTCCTGCCACAGCGACCTACGTTGTTGAGGTTGTTTATAAAAAGCCTGTAACGTTGGTGGATTTAAACCCTCAACTCATAGCAGGTAGAGATTTAGGGATTGATAACCTCGTCGCTTTAGCATCAAATAAGCCAACATTTACTCCAACTCTCTATGATGGAAAACATCTCAGATCAATCAATCAAGGTTTCAATAAGCGCCGAGCCTTTTTACAGTCAAAACTTGAGAAAGGGAAATATACCACACCTCAAATCCAGCAAATCATCTTTAAGCGAAACAAGCGAGTTGAAAACTATCTTCATCAAACCAGCAGTTTGATAGTCAAGCGGTTGGTGGACGCTCAAATCGGGCAGTTAGTTATTGGGAAAAATGTGGGGTGGAAACAAAATTTACAATTAGGAAAAAAAACGAATCAGACGTTTGTAGCAATTCCTCACGCCAAGCTCATAGAAATGATTACTTACAAAGCTGAGTTAGTGGGGATAAAGGTAACAGTTACAGAAGAATCTTATACAAGTAAGTGCCGCTTTTTGGATTTAGAGCCTGTCGGTAAGCAAGAGTCTTACCAGGGTAAGAGAGTTAAACGTGGGTTGTTTCGGTCGGGGAATGAAACGCTGATTAATGCTGATGTGAATGCAGCACTAAATATGATTAGAAAAGTAAACGGAAACTCACCCTTTGAGGAGTGCAGCAACCGTATAGAGGTGTTTGCAGTTTCACCTGTACGGGTTTCACCTGTACGAAAAGAGCCACAAAAAATCCGGTAATGTCAAGTATTGCCCGGTTTTTTGTGAACTGTTTCTGCCGTTCCCCAAGGCTTTGCCCGATCGTTAGCCGCCCTCTGACAACCTGCCATCCACTATGCCGTTCTACCACCCGCCCTTTTACTCCTCAGCCTTAGAACAAGCGATCGATCGCTACCCCCTCACTGCCGGGCCAGAAACTTCCTTAGCAGTGGCGATCGCGCTGATGAGTCAGTTGCAAAACAGTTGTCCCCTAGTCAAAACACCTGTACCCTCAGACCGGGGGGCGATGACCGAAACATCCGCGCCGGAAAAGGTGCGGGCCCGCTGCGTGTTCGTCGTCCAGAACCAGCAGACTATTACCACAGGCAACTTATCCGACAACCCCAGCCGCGGACTGTTAATCGGCATATTAACTCCCGCCGACCTAGTGAGGCTGATAGCTTCTGGCACAATAGACAGCCAGCACAAAGTAGCCCTGCACAAAATACCAATTTCCGAAGTGATGTCCCCGGTGTCGGTCTCCCTCACAGAATCCGACGACCAAGACGTGTTTACCGCCTTATCCTTATTTCGCCAGCACAAGATTCGCTATTTGCCGATCGTCAATCAATTTCGCCACTTGGTAGGAGTGCTGACACGGGAAAGAATTCGCCAAGTATTGCAGCCTTCAAACATTCTTAAATTGCGGCGGGTAGCAGAATTAATGACTACGCCAATTACAGCGCCTCACACTGCCTCGCTGCTGAGCATAACCGAACTGATGTCAGAGCATCAAGTCAGTTGCGTAGTGATTACAAAAAACAAAGAATTAACAATGGAGAAACCCAAAGATGACTATACCTCCATTTTTCACTATTCCTTTCACCAACCCCTGGGAATTATTACCGAATATGACATTGTGCAGGCACAGTTTCTTGAACTAAATTTCAAGCAAACCCCAGGTCAAAAAATCATGAGAACTCCCCTGCAATTTCTTCAACCCTCCGATTCCCTATGGACGGCGCACAAAGAAATGCAGCAGCAACAAGTGCAGCGGTTAGTCGTGTGCGGGGGGCGCGGAGAACTGTTGGGCATTATTACTCAGACCAGCTTGCTCAGAGTCCTCGACCCCACGGAAATGTATCGAGTTGTCAAACAGTTGCAGCAGTCGGTTTATCAATTGCAAGCCGAAAAAGTGGAACTGTTGCAAAGCCGCAACGCCAAACTGGAACAGCAGGTGCGGGAACGGACGGCAAAACTCCACGAACAATTGCAGCGCGATCGGCTGTTAACTCACATTTCCTTGCGGATTCACCAATCCTTAAACCTCGAAGAAATTCTCAACGCCAGCGTCGATGAAGTCCGCCAAGTTTTGCAAGCTGACCGAGTAGCCATCCTGCATTTAGAGTCGAGCAATTACGGCATTGTAGTGGCAGAATCAGTTGCCGAAAATGGGCCTTCAATCTTAGGAGAAATCCTGCCCGATAATATTTGGCAAGAATCTGCTTCGGTGATAGAACAGGAAATTTATGCCGTCCCCGACATCGACCAAGCCCGTTTGAGTGCCGAAAAATATGCCTGGTTCCACCAAGCGCAAATCAAAGCTTATTTGATTGTACCAATTTTGCAAGACGGCAATTTGTGGGGGATGATGTGTGTTCATCAGTGTTCCCAATCCCGTCAGTGGCAGCCTTCGGAAGTGGATTTGCTGCTGCAACTGGCAACTCAAATCGCGATCGCCATTCAGCAAGCCCAACTCTATCAGCAAGTCCAAAATCTCAACACCGACCTCGAACGCCAAGTCCAAGAACGCACCGCAGAATTGCAGCAAAAAGTTCACGAACTCCAGCATTTAAATGTCCTTAAAGATGAATTTCTCAGCACAGTTTCTCACGAACTGCGGACGCCTTTAGCTAATATAAAAATGGCTATTCATATGTTGAGAATTTCTCCCACGCTAGATCGACGCCAGATTTATCTAGAAATTTTAGAAACAGAATGTACTAGAGAAACAGACTTGATTAATGCTTTGCTAGATTTGCAGCGGCTCGAAGCTGCAACTTGTCCGATCGACCTCGAACCAGTAAACTTAGAACTCTGGCTGCCTACTATTATCGACCCGTTTTACACCCGGGCCCACGACCGCCACCAGGATTTGCGAGTAGAGTGCGATCGTCACCTCCCCACGATCAGTTCCAACCGCGCTAGTTTGGGACGAATTTTAGCCGAACTCCTCAACAATGCCTGCAAATATACTGCCAATGGCGGCGAAATTTTTCTGAAAGTTGAGTGCAAAAACGGAGAGGGGGAACAAGGAGAACAAAGGACAAATTCGCGACAAGCAAGTGCTGTGGCTTCAGAAATCCAATTTACACTCAGCAATCAATCGTCCATCTCAATAGAGGAATTGCCTCGAATCTTTGAGAAATTTTATCGAGTTCCCAACGCAGATCCTTGGAAACAAGGAGGTACAGGTTTGGGTTTAGCTTTGGTTCAAAAACTTGTGGAACAGTTGCAGGGAAAAATTGAGGTTGAAAGCAGCAATGGCTGGACTAATTTTATCGTTACATTTCCTACCAACCCATTGGTGACAAGTTAAGACTGTAAGTCTTTTGTCAAGAGGCTTTTAGAGAATTGTTGAAAAAAAACTGGTCAGACC
>NZ_JAUBUC010000124.1:0-16094 GCF_036705285.1 Microcoleus sp. B4-C1
GTCCCGCCCGTCTTTTTTGGACGGGCGGGACGCCCATCCCACTTTCAAGAGTGGAAGTTATTTAATTCTCATTCCTATGGTTCTCTAACCGGAAATCCTATTATCCACGGCCTTAATTCACAGGCTTAGTGGAATTGGCGCAAAATTTTTCATCTACAATTGCAGAAGTGATACTGACAGCGTGCATGGATGATGACGGAATTATCAGGTCTCGCGGAACTACCCTGGTCTTTTTACAAACCAGCTCGCTACTGCCTACAGAGGCAAAGTTCCAAGCATAAAATTCGGGAGTGCTGACTGTCGCATTGGCCGGATGTAAACCTAGTGCAGTCACCAATACTAATCCCAAAGTCACTAAAGCTACGATCGCGAATCTCAGCATATTCTTTGTTTGAACCCGACAACTTATCTGATTGGTATTACCTTATTATTGCCTGGGTGGATAGAGAGCGTCAATCGATTTTAGATTTTAGATTTTAGATTTTAGATTTTAGAGGCGACCCCACGGATCAATTCGGGGGCTCCTTTATCGGATACAGGTGTTTTATTTCTGGACGGATGAATCCGGGAGCTTGTATCCTGGATGCTTGATTGTCAATAGCAGTTATTCGGCCGTCAGATTCAACTCGTAAGCGATCGGCTCAGATGCTTGAGAAACTACCACAAATTCATAAAAACCAGTATCATCCAGCAATCCCGACCAACTCAGCCCTTCTGCATCTTCCAGCAAAGCTCGCGCGCCCTTTGTCCGCCCTGGAGTATAAATTGACAGTAGCGTAGATTTGCGCGGTGCTTGCAAATTCACGCGCAAAGTTTGATTTTGAGCCAACCTGGCAATGTAAGCTTTCCCTTCTCCGGGTTTGAGATTGCCTGTGAGGCTTTTGCTCTTCGATAGGCGGTCAAATTCGACGCTTTCGACAGTTGCTCCAGCTTGTAAGGCTTCGAGTTCGTCGGCGGTAATTGCTTGCCAAATTTGTCCGATCGGCAAACCGATGAGATTGCGATCGCGCGGCTGTTGTGGAAACCAATAAAAGAACCTCGCATCAGCCAAATCGTACAAAGCCCGACTGCTCAAATTCAGCTTGTTAACCTCAGTTTTCCAGCGATCGATATCAGTGGTGTCGTAAGTGCCCAACCGTGCTCTAGCGTCGCTGCTGAGATTTTCCAGCTTGTCGAGCAACTCGTCGCCGATTTTCTGCCACCTTTCGCGCCATTGGCGATCGTCATCGCCTTCTTTTAACAATCGTCCCCCCAATTCCGGGTATTTGGCATAGAAAGTCTCGTCCACAAGGTTGACGTAACCGCTATAGAATCGATCGTCAATTTTGAGCTTGACAAAGCGATCTTGCAAAGCATCTTCTTGCTGCTGCTTCGGGCTTGAAGGCTGGGGAACTTTCTGCACTTTTGATTGCAGATTTAACAAAGAATTGCCCGCAAACCAGCCAACTCCCCCCATACTTGAGAGCACCGCCACCACAAACAAAACCATTTTCCAAGCAGGCATTTTTTGCTGATGGCCAATAGCAGCAACTCGCACCGGAGTTCCCGGCAGTTTTGGCGTGGGAGCGGGCACGGGTATCGGCGAGAAATCCGGCGGCTGCGTCATCCCAAAATCCGGGGCTGCTGGCAAAGGTGGCTGTAAAGGCGGATTGCCGGAGAGAGCGAGCATTACCTCGCGAGCCGAGGAATAACGCTGGCTCGGCTGTTGAGCAAGCATTTTATCCAGCACCAGGGACAAATTCGGAGACAGAGAACATTCCGATCGCCAGTTCCAATTCAGGGTATGGCTGTCGAGCAATTGATGCGGTTCCTTCCCCGTCAGCAACACCAAAACCGTGGCCGCCAGAGCGTACAAATCGCTGTGGGGAGAGACGATGCCCATCTGCATCTGTTCGACGGGAGCATAGCCGAGCTTGCCGATGCGAGTCGCGGGGGCGAGAGTGCCGTTAGCCTCAGCGAAAAGAGACTCTACGGTGGCGGCGACTTGTTTTACTCCGCCAAAGTCGATCAGCACGGGCATCCCGTCTGAACTCCGCAGAATCAGGTTGTCAGGGGAGATGTCGCGGTGAATCACTCCCAAAGAGTGAATGTATTCGAGCAGGGGCAAAATCTGGATCAGCAATTGATTGATTTCTGCTTCTATAAACCGCAAACCCTGACGCTTGCGGGCGTCGAGCAGAAAGCGGTAGGTTTGGCCGGGCACGTAGTCTTGGACGAGAAATAGGTAGCCTCGATCGCTGATACTGACGCGGAAAAGTTCGCGGAAGCGCGGGATTTGATTGTGTTGCAGCTTGTAGAGCACTCCCGCTTCCCGCTCGAACAGTTCCTCGGATTTTTGTAAAGCGTAACTTCCATGTACTTGGGGCGCAAATTCTTTTAAAACGCAGGGTTCGTTAAATCGGTGGGCATCTTCAGCGAGGTAGGTGCGCCCGAAGCCTCCGTGTCCCAATTCGCGGACGATGCGGTAGTGGTTGTTGAGAGTTATGCCGGGGTAGATGGGATTGTTCATGGGAACTTGCTGCGTCGGATTTTCACGCTTGACTGAGACTGGGAGTTTTGGGCGATCGCTGAATTAATCTTGCCATAGTGTGTCAGTGTTTATTAGTCGATCGCCAGCTTGGCTATCCCGTGTGGTTATTGTGAAAACAGCGGTTTCGTGCTATGGAAGTTTATCTACTGCGCCATTTTTTCGATCGACCTCAAAATGTGTTCAAATTTTTAGTGTCCAGCCCAATGTGCGATCGGCTCGTTAGCGCTACTAATTGAATCTTGAGCGATCGAGGTGCAAAATACCCATTTTAAGGAGCCAATCATGCAGCCAGAACAGCGTCAGCGAGCAATTGGGGCGTTTGAAGAGTTTTTGAGAGCGCCACTTGAGGAACGATTGCAACACCAGCAGAATCGAGTTGCCGAATCCAGGGCGATCGCGCTTTTTCAAAAAGTCGCGGCCACAGTACCAGCTTACCAGACTTTCCTAACTGAACATAACATCAATCCCACCTCAATTCAAACCTTTGAAGACTTCCAAAAATTGCCGCTAATTACCAAAGAGAATTATTTACGCTGTCACCCGCTACCTCAGTTGTGCTACCACGGTAAATTAGAAACTTGCGATTTCATTGCTGTTTCATCGGGTTCGACAGGAAATCCGACATTTTGGCCGCGTTTTATCAGCGACGAGTTGCAAATTGCTGCTCGTTTTGAACAAATATTTCACGACAGTTTTTACGCCGACAATCGCTCAACTTTAGCTGTGATTTGCTTTGCGTTGGGAACTTGGGTTGGGGGAATGTACACGGCAAATTGCTGCCGCTATCTAGCGAGTAAGGGCTATCCAGTTACAGTTGTGACGCCTGGGAATAATAAGACTGAAATATTCCGAGTTGTGCAGGAACTTGGGGAGCATTTTGAGCAAGTAGTTTTGTTGGGATATCCGCCGTTTATCAAGGATGTGATTGATAGTGGCATTGCTGGGGGTGTGGAGTGGCAAAAATATCGAATTAAGATGGTGTTTGCGGGGGAAGTGTTTAGCGAAGAATGGCGGAGTTTGGTGAGCGATCGCACTAATTCTGACAATCTATATTACAACTCTGCGAGCCTTTACGGTACGGCAGACGCGGGCGTTTTGGGCAACGAGACACCGCTGAGCATTTGCATCCGTCGCTTTTTAGCAAACAATCCCGAAGCAGCACGCAATTTATTCGGGGAATCGCGGTTGCCAACGCTGGTGCAGTACGATCCGAAAAGCCGCTTTTTTGAAGCGAATAATGACGGCACGCTGTTATTTTCTGGCGACAACGGCATCCCGCTAATACGCTATCACATCTCCGATAACGGCGGTTTAATTTGTTACGAAGCAATGCTCAATTTTTTGGCTGAATGGGGATTTAACCCTGTGGCACGTTTGCAGCAAGCAGCAGCTATGAAAGTTTCTGATTTCCCCAGAGGAATTCGCTGCTTGCCCTTTGTGTATGTATTCGGGCGATCCCACTTTACCGTTTCCTACTTCGGTGCTAACATTTACCCGGAAAATGTCACCGTAGGTTTAGAAGTTCCCACGATTCGGGAATGGGTGACTGGAAAATTTGTGCTGCAAGTCAAGGAAGATGCGGATCAAAATCGGTTTTTATCGGTGGTTGTGGAATTAGCAGCGGGGGTGGAGGGCGACGAGGAGATGCAGCAGGCGATCGCATCTTCAATTCTCGCGCAATTGCGGCGGCTAAACAGCGAATTTGCTAATTATGTGCCGCCAGAATATCAGTTACCTGTGGTGACATTAACGGAGACCGGCGATGCGGAGTATTTTCCGATTGGGGTGAAGCACCGATACACGCGGCAATAAGTAGTTTGAATTGATGAGTTATCAGTGTTCAAAAGTCTTGTGTTATTCTATAATTAGGGTAACAGTTGATGGTTCAGCTTAGAATATGCCAGCAAAAGACATATACCACAATACTGTCATAACAGCTCTAGAAAAAGACGGCTGGACGATAACAAACGATCGGTTAACCTTAGAAATTGGCGATCTTTCACTCTTCATCGATTTGGGTGCAGAAAAAATACTGGCTGCCGAAAAGCAAGGTCGCAAAATTGCTGTAGAAGTAAAAAGTTTTTTGAGTGCTTCACCCGTTAAGGACTTAGAAGAAGCTCTGGGACAGTATATTGTCTACGAAGATATCCTAGAGCTTTCGGAACCAGAACGTAAGATATATCTAGCTGTTCGGGAAGAAGTTTATCTAGATATTTTCTCTGAGCCACTGGGGCAACTTTTGTTGCAAAAAAAAAGACTAAAATTAATTGTTTTTGATTCATCAAAGGAGATAATTGTCAGATGGATAGACTAGATGAATATCGCCGATTTATTCAGAAAATCTTAGAGAGTTATGCCCAGATTTCTTACGGACACGGAGAAATTAAAAGCAGCGTTATTGTTGACGGCGAACAAAACAATTTTTTACTAATGCACGATGGCTGGCAAGGGCCTAAAAGAATTCACGATTGTATCGTTCATGTGGAAATTATCGACGGCAAAATCTGGATTCAACAAGATGGTATAGAAACGGGAATTACCGCAGAACTTGTAGAATTAGGAGTGCCTAAAGACAAGATTGTTTTAGGGTTTCATCCGTATCATGTTCGGCAACATACGGGATATGCGATCGCCTAAACCAGCTTAAATACAAGAAGCTTGAATGAAAGGACGATCGCTAAATTGTATCGGGATCAATATTTAATTCTCGCAGTTTCGCGGCCAGGCGATCGGCTCGTTGAGCTTCTTGTCCGGCTCGTTGAGCCTCTTCGTCGGCTCGTTGAGTCTCCCTTTCTGCAACCTCTTCCGAAGTAGGGACAAGCTCTCCTTCTGCTGTAAAGAAACGCAATTTTTCCCCACAAATTCCGAGACTCAAATCGAGCTGCTGACTCCGCAGATGCCCGAATTGGTTCGGTGCAATTGGTTGATATTCCCCGTCAACTAAATGAAACCCAGCTAATTCTAAAGTTTCTGGGTCAAACCAAAAGTAATCGTGAGTGCGAAAAGTATCTTGATAGAGTTGTTTTTTAAAGTTTTTGTCTATATCCGCTGTTTTGGGAGACAGGATTTCTACGATAATATTGGGGTACTTTCCCTCTTCATCCCAAACTACCCAGCTTTTCCGAGTTTTTCGTTCTGTTCCGAGTACCACAAAAAAGTCTGGGCCTCGGAAGTCTTTCGATTTGAGTTGCTTGGGACTGTAATAAATGGTGAGATTTCCAGCAGCATAGAAATCATTTCTATCTCGCCACAGCCATTCTAGACAGTTGAGGAGTAGGATTATTTGTCGGAGATGCAGTTCTGTTTCCACGGGAGGTTCGTCACTGTATAAATCGCCTGAAGGAAAGATAACATTTTCTGGTATCTCTTGTTCTGGTATCTCTTGGGTAGTAGCTAATTCTGCGGTTGCGGACATGGCTGCTGGGTGAGGAGTAAGAGGTTGTGTGTCTATTTTAGCAAGCTTTTCATATCTCTGCCGACGACTATTCTGAAAGCCCGATCGCGCTTTTTGCCGAAAAACGCGATCGAACACCGAACAATTAGTCTTTAACTATTAGCAATTGCCGTTTTATTGACCGTCAGCTTCCCTGAGAGCCTCCAGAATTTCCGGTCGTTTCATGCGCGCGTAGCCCCGCACTTTCCGGTCTTTGCCGATCGCCTTCAACCGTCTCAGCGAAAGACTTTCGTAGTCTTCCTCTGGGGACGGGGACGGAAACGGCAACTCTAACTGCAACTGCGGTAACTGAGGTTTCTGCTGTGCTTTCGACTGCTTCTTCGACTGCGTTTTTGACTGCTTCTTCGGCTGTGCCTCTGGCTGTATTTCTGAGTGCGTAGCTGCGGCTCCCAGTTGGCCGCGGAGCGTTTCAATTTGATTTTTCAGGTCATTTTCTACGTCTTCAATGGCGTCGGAAACAAACTGATTAATTGTTTGGACTGTGCGTTCTAATTTTGTTGACAGCAGTTTTTCCAGTTCATCCAACTGTCTCAAAGCACCTTCAAGATTTACCTCAGAAATAACAGCCGATGTTGGCGGACGGTTGCTGCTCGATTGTTCAATTTTTTTAGCCATTTTATCTACCTTTTCATGAAATGCTTTTTCCACTTGTTCGAGCAAATGCTTAATCTGTTCTATTTGGTTACGCTCAAAGTTCTGCTCAGTGAGATCTTTTACGTGCTTTTTTAGCAAGTCTTCATTTTTTTTAACAGATTGTTCTATTTGTTTTGTTAGACTATCTACCTTTTTTTGAAATGATAACTCAAATTGTTGCAGTAGAGTCTCAATTTGTGCGGTTCTTTGAGTCTGTTGCGGAGCTAAATGTTCCATTTCTGCTTGAGCAACAGCTACATCCTCGTCGGTCATTTCAAATACCCACGCCCACATTTGCTCAATGCCGAGTTCTTTAGCAACAATACACCAATCTGAGCCGCAGACAACTTCATATTCTTCTTCGTTGCTGTAAGCTTCTGTAGGGCGTACAATTAAAGGAATTAAGTTGCTGCCTTGCTCGATCAGACTTCTCCTGAGAGCTTCGCGGCGTTCGCGAGGAATTTCGCCCCGATGAGGCTCTGGTATGGCAATTTGGGAAGTGTAAATCTGAGTGTGACTAATTGGCTTAATCCGCAAATATTCAACTATTTGGTTTTGATCGGACGATCGATCCATCTTGTTACAAGTCCCCTTTTGTCATTAAAATCTGGTGTGTAGGTATTTATGTATGTTTGCACTTTACAGCCTGCGTTTTAAGTGCGGCAGGACTAACCCAATAACTCAAATTGTAAGGTGCGAGACAAACACCTTACTCAGACTGTAGTAAGTTAAAGGGTTTCTTGGCCTGAGTCTTCCAAGTCTGCGATCGAACTCAGTTATCTGGAGGAGATATGGCGTTGCTGTTGTACCTGTGCGACGGGCTGTGCGGTGACAGCCCGGGCGATGGCGTCCCGCCCTCGCCCGTGCTACGGCAAAAGTTACTGCAATTCCTAAAAAAAGCGACTGTGAAGAGTTTAACTGCCTACGGGACACCAATGATCCACTGCTTTACTCATCTTTACTTATTTTGGCGTCTGGGCGATCGGGCTGGCGTTGCGAGTGGCCGCAGGAGTTGCGAGTTATGAGTATTTTTGCCACTTGTCAATTATTTTAATCATTGTTTTGTCACCTAACTTATCAACACGTTCCACCACATTTGCAAATGATGTAAACTGTCGCACACCTCGCTGTTGGATGATTGTTTTGATTACTGGAAGCTTTAATCCAGCATCTTTAAAATTCGCGAACAGTGCAGATTGATCTAGACTATTTAGTGCTTCCAACGCCGACATTGATTCCGAAGTTACTTTTTTAACTTCTGGTATTCTCTCTGCCAACACTTGTTTTTCGGTTGGCGACTCTGATTTTAACTCATTAATTCTGTTTGCTAAACCAGCTTCAACTAACAGAGATACTTGTTGTAAAATTCGGTTTTCAAGTTCTTGTATACTCTGGGCTAAAACTTTTTGTTCACGGGCGTACTCGGCTTTTAATTCATTAATTTGACTGGCAAACTGAGCTTCAATATTTGTTAATCGCTGTTCTAAACTAGATGACTCTTGGGGAGTTTCATTTTCACATAAATTAGGGACTTCGACCAAAGAAACCGGGTTTTTTATTGAATCTGCGGGCTGTGACGAAGTATTTTCGTACAAAAACCCGGTTTCTGGGTTCTCAACTAAATTCTCAGTGATTGCAGTTTTTCTGAGAATTTCAAGTTGTTCCAGTAGAAGCTCTTCATTTTCTTCTTCCAGGATGAATGCTCCGATTGTCTCGCCATCGAGAGGTTCTATTTCCTTTGCTCTGACCGCCGCATAGTATTCAAAATCTCCGTCTACTATTTCGTAAGCATCCATACCGTTGCGGCGGACAATTATCGGATTAATCAATCCTCCTGACTCTAAAATCAGTCTAGCTAATTTATCCAAATCAGGCTCTGCAAAATTGGAACGTGACACTGCGGATGTAATTCTTTTCACTGCAACCAGTGACGGAAATAATTTTTTTTTCATTAGTTTTTACCTATTTTTTCCAAAACTTCGATTGCGAGCATTTCAAATTCTTGGGAAGCAATGGAATCTGGTTTAAAGTCCAGCACGGAAATCGGATCGGCGATTTCCATATTTCCCACGATTTGAAATTGTTCTGCACACTTTGCTAAATCATCTCTTTCGTAAATTACGCTATCCATGATTTCAAGGTCGTAGCGTTTGGGAATTGCCTCCCTCCGCTTGGGCAAACTATACTGTACAAATTTAGTATTAGTTGAGATTTTGCAAGCAAGTACGCCTAAAATTGCGATCGGCTGTTTGCCGATTTGTTTTTTGAATCCGTTAACTTTTTTGATAAAATCCTTGACATTAACCAATCCTTGATTGGCAAAAGGCTTTAAGTCAGAAGGAATAATTAAATAATCCGCCGTAATCAGGGCAATTCTGGCGTAAAGATTCAAAGAGGGCGGCGTATCGATTAGTACAATATCATATTTGTCCTGTACTTTTGCTAGTTTCTGAATTAAAATCATTCGGCTGAAATCTAGGTTATTGATTTCCGTTTCATATTGCATTAAATCAATGTGGGAAGGAATCACATCTATTTGGGGATGGCAAAAATTAGACTGGCGAGCTACTTCTGCGATCGAGTAACCATCTTCATGTAGCAAAACATGAAGAATATTGTTATCTTTCAAGTCATCTTGTTCTTCATCCTCAAATTTAACTAATCCTGTGGCAAATGTTGTATTAGCCTGACTGTCTAAGTCGATTACCAAGACTCTTTTACCTTGCTTGCTCAGCGCTGCAGCTAAATTGACTACTGTTGTAGTTTTGCCAACGCCGCCTTTATTGTGGTAAACTGCAATGATTTTCATAGTGTTTTGCCGGGTTTTTGAAACAATTAAATCGAATTTAACTTGAGGCTTAACGGAATTATTTTCAGGTATTTGTTCCGGTTCAGAGATTTGGCTGGACTCAGGTTCTTCGGTGGCGGGATTGTTTGGCTCTACTGGGAGTTCGCTAATTAACTCAGAACTAACCAAATTAATTTTATTATATTCCAGTTCCAGATTATCGAGAGTTTTTATAGGTTTTAAACTATTTCTGCCAATTAGAGCGATAATTTCCTCAATTCGAGTTTCTACGTCTTGTCCAGCACACTTAAAGACTAGCGGAATATCCTCGGAGACTCTTTCGTAAATTCTAATTTCTTTACCGTTAGTTATGAGGCCGTAGCGGATGCTCAAACTTGTTAAATAGCGATGGAGTTTTCGCACGTGGCGGTCTAAATTTTCCTTCGGATGTTTAGCCTCCATAACTACACTCATCGGCGAGTCTGCATCGACAACTATGGGGATAACTTGGGTGGCAAATGAGAGGAAGTCTAGACGAATACTCCCAAATGCGATTTCTTGGTGCCAAGTGTCGGGCGTATAGCCTAACTTTGGTAGCAGATAGCTGACAATGAGTTTGCTTTCTACTTCGCTTTCGTTGCGACAGTTATTGGGATTGAAAGTCATTCGATTTTAGATGTTAGATTTTAGATTTTAGATTTTAGATTGGGAATGACTGATTTAATAATGGTACGGATTGTGATCTTGACAGTAGGGCGCGCATTCCGCCCCTTACAAAAGCTAGGGATTGTAATATCGAAAAACCCGGTTGTGTTTGACAAACCGGGTTTTTTGGGGATTAATCGCGCTTCAAAACTACTTTGTTTTAGCGTTAAATTCCTGCAATGTTTGATAGCCACCAGCGGGATTGTACAAGTGACAGTTGTCGGCAATCCGCTTCATTAAAGACCAAGAAAATTCTGTTTCGTAGAGATGATCTTGCCAATTTTCCTTTAAGCTGCTGTGGGCGAGGCGCAAATTGTACCAGGGAATAGCAGTTGAAAGGTGGTGGGGAACGTGCACGTTAATGTCGTGGCATAGAAACTCTACCCAGCGGGGATAATCGCAGTGAACTGTTCCCGATAGTTGCGCTTGGGCTTCGTTCCATTCTTCGGGTTCTTGAAATGAAATGTCTGGTGCTGTGTGGTGAACGATCGTAAAAGTGCTCATCCAGAAATGGTAAACCAGCCAGGGCACCAACCAAAATTTGACAAATCCCCAAATGCCTGTGGTTGCAATTAAAATCGGGAATCCGATCGCAGCACCGATTAAAACTACAAAAACTGAAAACCGGACTTGTTCTTGTTTCTGTTGGCCTTTGAAGCGCCACCACATAAAGTGTACTTTTGCCCAGTGGGCGATCGAGCCGATCCACCACATCCGACCGAATATTAAACTATAAGCTATTTGTAAAGCCTTGGGAGCAGCAGCGTAGTCTTCTGCTGTCATGGGTTGCCAAGCATTATCTTCGCCAATTTTATTGGTGTGCTTGTGGTGATAATTGTGGCCGTGCCGCCATGCGTGAAACGGAAAAATTAACGGCAAAAATGCGAGATGTCCGACTAAATCATTTACCCAGCGGCGGTTAGCAAATGACCGATGACCGCAGTCGTGGCCGATCACAAAAAAACCGGTTAATCCGGTTCCTGTGAAAATCCACATCAGGGGTAGTAGAAACCAAGGAGAGACTGCTATGCCCCAATAACCAACAGCAACGAGCAAAACGTTGACGATTACTTTTGTCCAAGCTTTGCGGGGGTTTTTGACGAATACTTCCCGCGGCAGGGTTTTGAGAATATCTTTGAGGCGCAAGTTGGAGGTGTCACTTGCGGATGTCAAATTTAGTGGTTTTTCGATCGATGCTGTCATAAACTGATTTCGATTCTCCGTATGCCATGAGCATGGCTTAACAAAATTAGCGCATAAAAAAGCGCAGTAAAAGGTCAGCTCGTTGCCAGCAAGCAGCAGACGAGTTGAGCTGTAGGCAAGCGCGTTTTAGCAAATGCTAGCGATCGCTATCCGCAGTTAGGAATTTCTAGCACTTTTGGCAAAAAACACTGCGGGTAGCAAAACATTCGTTTTTATAACACAGGGGCAGGACAATTAGCATTAGGCGCTATTGTCTGCTAATTGCTCTTGCTGCCAGAAATCGGGTCGAGAGTCGGCAAGCCAGCGAGCGACCGTTGCTGTTTGAGGCTTTGCACTTCCAGCAGCAAGGATTCGATTTCTGCTTGCAAGTGCAGGAACTTAACTTGCTGATCGGCTTGGTAGGGGCACTTCACCAAATCTACTTTGCGGGCAAAAGTGGTCGATAGGGTAGAAGAACTAGCCATTTCGGGATTGCTCGCGGTAACTTGAGGCCGGGAAAGAGTGGATGAATTATTTGACATTAGTAATTGAGTAGACATATCTACACATTCACACCATTAAGTTACTTTAACCTGAACCGATCGTATTAAACATCAAATTAACCGATCGAGCTAAAATTAGTGTAAATTCCTTAGCCATTGCCTAAAACCATTGACATCGTGACCCTGATTCTACCTGCTACTGACTCTGCTCCTAACTCTGCTGCCCGCGCCGCCGAGCCCAAACGCTACGGCTGGCCCGGCTTGATCGAAGCTTATCGCCCCTACCTGCCGGTGACTGAAACCACGCCGGTAGTCACTCTCCAAGAGGGCAATACTCCCCTGATTCCAGCACCTGCGATCGCCTCTCTCATCGGTAGAGACGTGCGCGTCTTAGTGAAATACGACGGCCTCAACCCCACTGGTAGTTTCAAAGACCGGGGGATGACAATGGCGATTTCCAAGGCAAAGGAAGCTGGTGCCGAAGCTGTAATTTGCGCCAGTACCGGCAATACTTCGGCCGCCGCCGCCGCCTACGCCCGACGCGGGGGAATGCGAGCTTTCGTGTTGATTCCCGAAGGTTACGTGGCTTTGGGCAAGCTGGCGCAAGCTTTGCTTTACGGTGCGGAAGTAATTTCGATTGGCGGAAATTTCGATCGCGCCTTAGAAATTGTCCGCGAAATGGCTGTCAATTATCCGGTGACATTGGTCAACTCCGTCAATCCTTACCGCTTGGAAGGTCAGAAAACCGGCGCTTTTGAAGTGGTGGACGCTTTAGGCGACGCCCCCGACTGGCTGTGCATTCCCGTGGGAAATGCGGGAAACATCACAGCATACTGGATGGGTTTTTGTCAATACCACCAAGCCAAAAAATGTTCGCGCTTGCCGCAGATGATGGGATTTCAAGCCGCCGGGGCTGCACCGTTGGTAACGGGATCACCGGTATCGCACCCAGAAACCCTGGCGACAGCAATTCGGATCGGCAACCCGGCTAGCTGGAAACAGGCGATCGCAGCTTCCGAAGCCAGCCGCGGCAGTTTTGCTGCAGTCACCGACGCCGAAATTCTCGACGCTTACCGTTTGTTAGCATCGCAGGAAGGAATTTTCTGCGAACCAGCAAGTGCAGCTTCTGTGGCCGGTTTGCTGAAGGTAAAAGACCAAGTTCCGACTGGGGCGACGGTAGTTTGCGTGCTGACTGGTAACGGTTTGAAAGACCCGGATACCGCAATTAATCACAGCAACAATCTATTTAAAAGCGGCATTGCTCCGACTTTGGATGCAGTAGCTGGGGCGATGGGATTTTAAGAAGTTAGTTGGCAGTTGTCAGTTGTCAGTTGTCAGTTGTGTTCTTTGTGTCCTCTGTGATTCATTTAAACTAAGATATTGCACCGGCGGTCAACAACCTGTAGGGGCGGGTTCACCAACAATATCTAACAAGTACCAACCATCTGAATAAACCCGCCCCCACCCAACAGTAAATCGCAATCTACCTCTTTTAACATACAAGGGGCGGGTTCACCAACAATATCTAACAAGTACCCACAATCTGAATAAACCCGCCCCCACCCAACAGTAAATCGCAATCTACCTCTTTTAAGATACAAGGGGCTGCTTACTCAATAGCTTTCAAGGATACAAAAAGACTAAAAAAGCCGCCCCCACCCCGCGCGAAAGTCCTCGATTGATATTGTTGTAAGATATCAGTTTAAATTCACATCTTGCACCAATATAAGAAACAGGCAAGATGCCTGTTCCACTCTTAGTTAAAATCTCTTGTGCGGTGGGCCGAAGAACCCGCCCGTAAGCCCATCGAAACAGGCAAGATGCCTGTTCCACAAAATATAAATTTTCTTGTGGAACAGGCATCTTGCCTGTTCATAAAAGGCTAATTGAGAATGGTGCAACATCTCAGTATCAATAAACTCCTGTGAACTCACTTTTTTATCAATAAACTCAGCGAGACAATTTTGTCATTATCTTATGACCAAACCTACTGCAACCCTGTTAATTGCCTGTCCCGATCGCAAAGGACTCGTCGCCTTACTTGCCAATTTTATCGCATCCCACAACGGCAATATCATCCACGCGGATCACCATACAGATTTTACCGCCGGATTATTTCTGAGCCGGCTAGAATGGCAATTAGATGATTTTGACTTAACCACCGAACAAATAACACCTGCTTTTAGTGAAATTGCCAAGGACTTACAAGCCAATTGGCAATTGCATTTCTCTCATAAAATTCGACGCATCGCAATCTGGGTAAGCCGTCAAGATCATTGTTTATTAGACTTGATTTGGCGACAGCGAGCGCAAGAAATCAGAGGTGAAATTCCGCTGATAATCAGCAACCATGAAAATTTAAAGCCCATTGCCGCACAATACGGTATCGACTTTGAGTATATTCCCATTACTAAAGACAATAAAGCTATTCAAGAAGCACAACAGTTAGAACTTCTTAAAAAATATAAAATTGATTTAGTAGTTTTGGCTAAGTATATGCAAATTTTGAGTCAAGACTTTATCAGAAAATTTCCCAATGTGATTAATATTCACCATTCATTTTTACCCGCATTTGTGGGTGCAAATCCCTACGAAAGGGCTTATGAAAGAGGGGTGAAAATTATCGGTGCAACAGCCCACTATGTTACACCGGATTTAGATGCTGGCCCGATTATTGAACAAGATGTTGTGCGCGTCAGTCACCGCGATGAAGTCTCTGATTTGATTCGCAAAGGTAAAGATTTAGAAAGGGTTGTGTTAGCAAGAGCGGTGCGATATCATTTACAAAATCGTGTTTTAGTTTATGGCAATCGGACTGTGGTTTTTGCTTGAAAGTTAGGTATCATATCAATCCTGGTTTGTTACTCCTTCGATCGCTCGGCGAGTGAGATTAATTCCGGTGTGCGATCGCAGTGCAGCGAATCCCAAAGTTTTCTCAAGTTGAGATTTTTCATTAATTGTGATGCTGTTAAGATTTTCCGTTGTCGTCAAATTGCGATCGCCCTTGAGTCAATTTTCGCAAAGAGCGGCCCCTACGACGAGGTTTCGGAACTTTACTTTTGCCTGCGGGCAATCCTTCACGCTGCTGGGAGCGATCGCCATCTGTCTCTTCGCTTTGATCGTGCAACAAGATGTTCCGCGTGGGATAAGGCAAATCGAGGCCGTTTTCCACATATAGCTTTTTTTTAATAGCACAAATTACCTTGTCGCGCGATCGCAAATCGTCAATTCGGCGCGGCGGAGCAATCCACCACCGAACGCGGATATTGACGGTACTTTCTGTTAACTCCATCGCCAGCACATCGGGTTCAGGAGCTTTCAAAACCTCCTTCAGGCTGTACACTGCTTCCAGGATTAACTGCTTGGCGTGGTCAATATCGTCGCCGTAACCAATACTAATATCGTATTCCATCCGGCGTTTATCGAAAGCAGTATTCACTGTCACCGTATTCGTAAACAATTCGGCATTAGGAATGACAATCCGCCGACCATCATAGGTTTCGATTGTTGTAGCGCGCGTCTCAATATTTTCTACCGTTCCCTCAAAGTTTTTAAACACAATTTGGTCATCGATTCGGAACGGTTCCGTCAACAGAATTAGGATACCGGCTAAGAAGTTTTGCAAGATATCGCGAAAGGCAAAACCAATCGCCACCCCGCTAATTCCCAGCAGTTGCACCAAATCGCCAGCTTTCAATGTGGGAATTACAATCGAAAGAGAAATAAATAGACCAACTAGAACGATCAGACTCTGGGCTAACCGTCCTAACACCAGCCCCAAATTTCGAGCTTGGTGGTGCTTGCGGGTAACTCGCCTGACAACTCTCTTAATTTGCCTACCCACAAAATAAAAAATTGCAAAGACAATTAACGCCAGCACAATATTAGGCAGCATGATCAGAAAGCCGTCGATCATGCTCTGAATCTTTTTCCAGACTATGGATATCTCTGCCTTCATGAAGTTTCCTCACGCATCAGTCGTTGTCGATAGTAGTAGAATTTAGCTGGATTAAGTTCTATCTAAAGACTGTAGGTTGGTACGACGCGAGGAAGATTTTTTGGCAGTCCTCAAAATTTTGAATGCGGATTATAGGTTGAGATATAGTACAGTTACATCAATTAGTAGATTATCCGTAGATGCGGAATAATAAAAAAGCTGATAGATTAATGCAGCCTAATTGCAGTTAAGGCAAAAACAACGCATCGGTGACTAAATCCCATCTGCTAAGGAATGAGAATTAAATAACTTCCACAAGTTTGTGGGATGGGCGTCCCGCCCGTCCAAAAAGGACGGGCGGG
>NZ_JAUBUC010000125.1:0-15790 GCF_036705285.1 Microcoleus sp. B4-C1
ATGTCCGAAGCAATAGCTGGAGTCGCCCAGAAGCCTACATTATAGCTGTACTCAGCTTAATGTAGGAGTATGTCACTTTCTCAGTTTCTTCAGTTGGACACACAAGCGTGCGATCGCTCTCGTCATCCAGTACAAGCAAGCTCTGATGAAAAAGAAGCTGAAGGAGGCGACGGTCAATCGGAGGCAGGCTGCGATTAAGTCTGAGGCCTCAATATTAATTTATGGGACAGGGGTAAAGACAAGAGCAGCGCGTAGGTGTTGCCGACGATCGCTAACCCATCAGGGCGATCGCGATCGCAGGAGATATTGAGCCAACCCTTGCTCCAAATATAATCACTCCCAGTTAAACTCCATACCTAAATATTCCTCTAGTTCCTGATTATAAGGGTGGAAGAACTCCACTAATTGTTGACGTAATTTATCAGAGATGAGAGAATACGAACCTGGATTGTAATTACGATACTCAGTCAGTTGATAGTCTGGCAAGTTCAAAAAACGATGAACTTGCTTCATTGTGGCTGAGGGGTTGCTATAAAAATCTTCACTTTTGAGAATTAAAAGCTGTTCCTTTGGAAAAACATTCATCCATCTTTTCATAAAATAAATATACACGCTCGGTATTGTATGGATTAATGAAATTTCTTCGAGCAAAGAGTCTGTGCTGAATTTCTTGTTCAGGACGCTTAGCAAATCGAATTCTGGTCTTTTATTGAGAGTCTCAATACTAAAATTAAAAGTTTTTTCTAAAGATTTTTGTCCAATCCCTAAACGATTGAAAAGGTAAAAGGATGAAATTGCTCTGTCAACGGGATTCCTGAATAAAAAAATCAACTTTATATTGGGAAATAACTGAAAGATTTGTTGAGGATTCGCCCAAAAGAAATATGAGGGAGTTGCTTCACCAGTTAAATAATTATTATTTACAATCGCCGGAAAATGGGCATAATAATAATCCATTCCTCGATAAAAAAAGTGAGAAAAAAAGTTAATTTCTTTTTCAACAGCAGTCAGAACTTGAGGATGAGAGGTTAAATAACCGTAAATCGAAGTTGTTCCACACTTGGGTAAACCACAAATGATAAAGTCTGGCTTTCGTGATGTTTGAGGATTCCAATGCTGTTTAGCTAGTTCTGGATGAGATGCCAATATCTGTTGATAACTAAACGTTTGGTAACAAGCAATTGCTTCTTTTACTTTTCCTTGTTGACTCAGTAAAATACCCAATAAATATTTAGCAAATAAATATTGGGGCTGAATTTTAATTGTTTGTTTGAGTAAATCAATGCCGAGTTGCAGATCCTCTGGGTCGATTGATTGGTTAAACATATTTGAAAAAAATAGAACTATTTTTAAATCATGGTAATATGAATTACAATTGGGATTAGATTGAATGGCTTTTAAATAATAATCAAAGGCGCGGTTAAACTCGGCTAAATACTGATAGTATTTGCCAATTTTGTAGAAAGCTGTAGGATTGTCAGGCTTGATCAGTAGAGCCTTTTGGTAGTGCGCGATTAAATTTTTTGTTTGGTTTTCTAGCAACATTAGGGAACCTTTCTTCTTAACGCCTGTCGATTCATACAATTCTCGGTTGAAGCTGTAAAGCGCGACGGTAACAGGTACTTGCTTCGTGGATTTGACCTAGTTCTGCTAAAGCATCCCCTAAGTGTTGGTGCGACCAAGAGTAATCTGGGTTTAGTTCGATCGCCCGTCGGTAAGCAGCGATCGCCTCATCCCATTTCTTTACTTTCTCTAAAGCCTTCCCTAACTCCAAGTGTATTTCAAAGTTATCTGGCTGAAATTGGAGTGCGGTTTGGTAAGAGGCGATCGCATCATCAAAGCGATTTTGTCGAACTAAAGCATTACCTAGCTGTAAAAGGATTTGAGCATCATCTGGCTTAATTGTCAATGCCTGATGGTAAAGTTGGATATCGTCAACGGGGTTGGATGCGATGCGAGAGCGATAATAGCTCATTAATCCCTCTACTCCCTGAGTTTGTTGGAGATAGGATTTGAGCTGTGCCAACTCGGTTTGAGAGGTGTGTAATTCAGACTGGGATTGTGTCAGTTCTTGCTCAGTCTGTTGCAGTTGAGCTTGAAACTGTTCTGACTTGTCTTGAGTTTGTTGTAAGTCAGTTTTGACTTGTGCCAATTCAGCTTGAGAGATGGATAATTGAGACTGAGATTGTGTCAATTCTTGCTCGGTATGTTGCAGTTGAGTTTGCAATTGTTGCAGCTCTGTTTTACTTTGTTGTATATTTCCTGCCATATCTAACAAGCGGTATCTAGCTAAAGCTTCTACGCAAAGTGCAGTGGTTAATTCTGCCGATCCAAATGTTGCTGTATCTACTTGACCGCCATACATGGGTATTCTCTGCCACGAACCATCTAGCTGCTGAGTTTTGAGTAAGAAGTCAATTGCTTTGTCTAAGCTTGGGATTGTTGGGTAATTAAAATTGAGCAGCGTACATACTGCCAAAGCTGTTAACAGTTCATCACCAAAAGAGCCATCAGCTTTCTGTAAATTCAACACTCTATTGACGACAGGAATCTTTACCAAACCAAGTGAGTTTACACCAGTAAAATACGCCCTCGACAGCATATAAAAAAAACTCAGCTTGTGATTGTAGAATGACGTGCTAGGGTCTTCTGTTCCTTTAAGAACAATATCAATCAAATACTGTATTACTTTTCGGGTTTGTTGAGTTTCTCCTAGGTAGAGCAAAACATTAGCGTTGACTACAGAACAAACGTCATCTTTATTCGTCAGCTTCCAAAGCTCGTTTGAGTAAGAAAAAGCTTTTCCTCTAGTGAGCAACCATAAGCTCAATTTTTTAAGAGAGTTGGGAAACAGCCAAGTATAAAACAATCCCTGCTGATTTTTATTTGAAAGAATAATTCCAATATTTTTCGGCAAGGCTACGTTATTCATTCTCAAAACATAAGATATGCAGCAGATATCATCCAAATCGGGAGGAATCATGCTGTGTTTTTCATTTTTTGAAGACCAGTACCTCCACAAACCACCTAATTCCATTTCTTGCAGTAGGAAACTTACTCCCCTTTTGATAATTAGCTGCACCTTATTTTCATGGCTCAAGAAGCTGAGAGAGTATAAAACCAGTGAGGTAACAAAAGGAGAGCTATCAAAAACTAATTTTTCTATAATTTGATGGTTAGGGGTTTCGTGCCTTTGGTCAAATTGTGTTTGAAACTCTCCATCATCGAGTTGGTTTTGTTCCAGAAAATCTATAGCTTTTGCTGTAGTATGTTCTAATTCAGTAGAGGGTGACTCAATAAATGTTGTATGGAGGTTTTCAAAATGAGATTTCGGCAAACTACCTATTTCCTTATCAGAATCATTGTGTGCTAACTTTACTAGACTTGTAATTCTTTTCAATCCAGAAAGCAGAAGTGGATTAATTTCAGCTCCTCTTTGGGCGATCGCTGGGTAAAACAGTCCTATATGAATGACTAGCAGGCTGAGAAATACTGGTTCTCGGATAGCGAGTAGAATGAGCAAAGCTAAAGGCAACCACACTTCGTAGAAATCGTGTGGCAAAATATAGGTTTTCTGAGCAGGAGCGGGATCTAAAGCAGTAACAGCAGACTGAGTGCTGATAATTCTTAGCAGAATGTAGAGGGCGCAGAAAATGAGGAACGAGGGCGCGAACTGGGAGATAACGAGTATCAGTAGAGTGAGTAGTAAAAGCTCAAGAGGAAAGCTAACATAGGTTATCCAAAACCTTGCTGACTCTACGCCAATTCGGGTTATTAAAGTGGTTACACCTGCGCTTAAATCGCTGTCTCGATCCCAAATTTGATGGAGTAAGATGCCTCTAATTCCTGCGAGAAATGCCCAAGCAGTAGCGGCAGTCGCTAAAACGACGCTCTCTGGCTGGAGAGTATCAGCTAAGTGAGAAAATACTGTAGCGACGAGCAATGTCGGCACGGCATGAACTTGTGCGGCATCTGTGATTACGCCCCAAATGTCCCTTTCTTTCAGTCGCAAAGGAGGAGCCGAGTAGATAGTCAGTAGGATGTAGATGGCGGCGAGTAAGATTGCCGATTGAGTACCCAAGCCGATGAATAGCCAGGGGACTAAGCCCAAACCTGCCAGGGTTACGCAGAGTAAGAGGCGCTGTGGGTTTAAAAGGGAAGCTATTCTGTTATGTTTGCCTGCTTGCAAGTCTACTTCGACATCAAAAATGTCATTGATGACGTGACCATAGGCGGCGACGAAGAACATGGAAGTTAAGAGTGTCAGTAGCGTAGCAATTGATTGCTGGGGTGGCGTAGCTTGTAACAGGATTTCGGCATAGGCTATGGCCAGTAGAGGTGGAATCTTGTAGAACCACCAGTCGCTACCTCTAAGTAAGTTGAAAAATGATAATAACTTTTCTCTGATTCCAGTACCTTTATCTACCTTTGGCTGCGGTTGGCTCATAAATTTCACCAGTTGTTCTGGTGTTAGCGGGTTCACTTCATAATCAAAAGTACCTAAACTTTTAACCCCTTCAGGTTTCTGTCCTGCGATGTATCTATCATAGAACTCGTCCTCATCTTCAAACAGTTCTATATTGACTGAGACGAGGGAGCGAGAGCCTCCTTTTCCAACGTGAGATTTTTTTTTCATCTTCTCAATAAACTCTTCTTCTGTGAGAAGTCTATTTCTATTTTCAATAAATCCTAAACTTTTCAAATTAGATGGTCTTTTAAAAAAGTTTTGAAAAACGAAAAAGTCTGGTTCTGTCTGAAATATTTCAAATCCTTTTCCTGGTTCATTTACATCAAAATAGTAAAAAACAGGCTCTATTTCGTTAGGGACTAATATAGCTTGCATTACATATCTTGGCTGAGTTGAGTGATTGTCATCTGAAAAATGCAATAGACTATGGTCAAAAACTAGGCATTGTCCTGCGTTTAAATAGATAGGCTTTCCATATTTTTCAACAATTGCATCTTGAAAAGATTTACAGTAAAAGTCAACTGTGCTAGTCGCAATGTCAGGAACAATTTTATGACTGCCTTCCACGACTTGTATCGTTCCATTTTCTTCGTTGGTATCTACCAAAGGACACCAAAGAGTCAATGAAGTATAATTTTTTCTATCGAGAACAAACGTCCAATCTTGATGAACAATGAATTTCCCTTTACCGGGAGGCTTAATAATAAAATTAGTGGTAAGGATTTTGTAATTGTAAAATATATTTTTAAGGTGCGGTTCTAAAATACTCAAGATTAAGTGTTTGGCTTTAATTTTGTATTCTATATTACCGTCGAAATCTGTTAAGTGATAACTAGGTAGTTCCGAGGAGCTTTTAGGATTAAAGTTATCCTGTGGTTTCATGAATTGTAATTTTGATAAAACCAAGTTAACTTCCTGGCTAGACAACATTGGCATTGTTGAATAGCCTTTATTTTCAAAGTCTCGTTGGTTCTCGGCTTTAAGAAATACATTACGCATAGCGATACCGATTTTAAATTAAATGGTGGGTAAATTTTAAATGGACACGCGGACGCAGACATTTTAGCTTAAAATCCAATGTATTCTAGCATACTGCCCCAATAGATGCTTTAAAGAGCCTCGTTTTGACCTTTGCTGAACGAAGCTCTCAGCTTTCATCGGTTATTAACACAAGGTTATTAACGCAAATTTATTCGTTTGGGATGAATTATTTAAGATTCTTTACTTAACATAAGTATACATCCCTTGACTCCCCTCCAAGGAGAATGTTAGCTTTACAGCGTACATTACCTGCTCGTCATTCAACTTTCAGTCCGCACTCCATACTCAAAAGCTATTTCACATCAGGATTGACAGTTATCGAGGAGGTCAAAAGTATATAAACCAGGCACGGTCGGGTTTATAGTCTATTGTTACCCTTGTGGCTATTGTCAAGTGCATTCTATAAGGGAGTAGTTCACCAATCGGTTCGCAAACAAGCTGATTTTACGTAGTTTTACTGAAAACCAGCACGGTACTAAAAACTAATAGTGATTTTGGAGCGACTAAGCAAACAGCTGATTTTACGTAATTTTACCGAAGACCAGCACGGCATTGAAGACTATATTGATTTTAGAGCGACTAAACAAACTACTGTGAAGGTTTGTTGATTGGCTTCAAAGATAGCACTCTACAGAAAAAGCGTAAACGTTTGCGCGGCTTACGTCAGGCATTGCTCCGAATCAGAAATTTCACAATATGCTCAAATTGTCTATCTAATAGATGAGCTTATTGTTTGATAGGCGATCGCTCCCATTAGTTGACGTGCGGTTGAAATTGGAGAAAATTGTGCAGTTAATTTTCCCACTAATCAACGATCCAATTTCGTAGGGCAGGCATCTTGTCTGCCTTCAAGAGAAATTTATGTGGAATACTCCTAACTCCAAAAATTCAGAAATTGACATGTGAAATCGTTTATAGGACATAGAAACAATACAAAAAGTGGAAAATCGAACCCATGAGTCAACCTCAACTGCCAATTAACATACCGTCCCGTCAGGATTTTGAAAATGATCTCAAAGTAGATGTTGCAATCATTGGTGCAGGAGTTTCTGGGCTGTACACAGGCTACCGTTTGCTTACCCCAGGATCTCAACCCCCTCAGACTGTTCATATTTTTGAACTCAGCGATCGCATCGGTGGTCGTCTGGAGTCAGTAAATCTCCCTGGAATGGGAAATGTTGCTGGCGAACTGGGAGGTATGCGGTACATGACATCTCAGAAAATCGTTACTACTCTTATTGAAGAGGTCTTTCAGAAGGAACTAACCTCTACAGGTTTTCCTATGGGAAAACCCGAACATCTTCTGATGTATCTGCGTAAGCAAAGATTCTATGCTAATGACTGGGAAGACACTCAAAACCAAGGGGAAAAGTTGACAACTCGTTATTTTCTCAACGATGAAGATATAGGCTACAGTGCTGACCAACTTTTTAACAAGATTGTTTATGATGTTCTCGTAAACGATCCTTGCGTGATTGAGAAGTATAGGGACAAGGTATGCAATCACCACGAGTATAAATATGAATTCAAGTTGACCAGCGAAGACTGGGATGATATCAAACCACGGTTAAAATATTGCTTTGAAGGTAGTCCCTACAATGGGATGCTCGTTAACGATATTGGCTTTTGGAACCTAATTAAAGATCGTGTCAGTCAAGAAGGCTACCAATTCCTTTCAGATGCTGGTGGGTATTATTCCAATACTATTAACTGGAATGCAGCTGAAGCCTTTCCGTACATGGTTGGGGATTTTTCTGACCAACAAGTAACATACAAAACTATTGAAGGGGGATTTGACCGGATTGCCCGTGCTTTAGCTAAGGCTTATACAGATAGATATGGTTCAACCATTTGGTTAAAAAACGCCTTAGTTAGTTTTGATCGCGTTACATCGGGAGATGCTCGCTATAGTCTAACTATGTACAACATAGACTCAGGTACAGAGTGGAAAGTCTTCGCTAATACAATTGTTCTTGCTATTCCCCGTCGCTCTCTAGAACTCCTCGATCAGTACAATTTTTTCTTCGATCCTGAGAAGAATCAAAAGCTCCAAAAAAATATTCACTCGGTGCTCGTTCAGCCTTCCTATAAATTGCTTATGGCTTTTGAAGACCCCTGGTGGCAGAAAGATTTCTCCATCGATAGCGGTCATTCCATTACCGATCTGCCAATGCGACAATGCTATTACTTTGGTGTCAATCCAGAGAATAATCATTCCCTCTTTTTGGCCAGCTACAACGATATGGAAACTGTGCCGTTTTGGGAGGTATTGGAAGAGGAAGAAATTCAGTTTGAGCCACTTAACTCTTTCGTATCAAAGCAAGGCAAGCCCTTAATTTTTCGTTTGCTGAAAGAAGATGAGATAGTGGAAAAACATCCACAGCTCAAAAGAAAGATGAACGACAGGTTCCAACCTAAAGAAACCAAGTCGGTTTCACGGGAAAAACTTAACAATTTTCTGGATGTCCAAGCTTCGCAAGTGATGGTTAATGAAGTAATGAATCAAATTAAAGAGCTTCACAGTCGCGATGACATTCCTAACCCATATATTTCCTACTACAAGGATTGGTCGGAAGATCCTTTTGGTGGTGGATATCATGCTTGGAAAACAAAAATCGATGTACAAGGGGTTATGGAATATATGCGACAACCTATGGAGGAAGACGCTATTCACATTTGTGGTGAAGCTTACTCCGATCAACAAGGATGGGTTGAAGGGGCGCTCTGTGTAGCTGAAAAGATGCTCCAAGACCACTTTTCTATGAAGCGTCCTGAGTGGTTGCCTTCAGATTACTACTTGGGCTGGTAAAACCCCCTAGTCTGTCCTAAGTATATTTGGGGCAATACCCTCATCTGAAGCCTTGTTATTCAGTTTCTTTTCTTAACACTTCTACTAATAACAAGGCTTATAAGATATAAGCTTATACCTTTCGAGCCTAATTTTTGTCAATAGCAAAAAAGAGAAAAATGACACAAAACTATGACGTAATTGTGATAGGAGGCGGCCCGATGGGGCTTTGTTCAGCCTACAATTGTGCCAAGGCTGGGAAGCGGGTGCTGTTACTAGAACGCTTTAACTTATTCAATCAGTCTGGAAGTTCTAACGACCTTGTTCGTATGTTCCGTACAATGTACACGGAAGACTACATGGCAGATTTAGCCTACCAGACAATTAACTTGTGGAAGGAACTAGAATCAGACGCTGCTGAACAGTTAATTCTAATGACGGGACTACTCAACTTTGGAGATCCTGACTACCAGATGGGGCCAGAAGGAAATCTGACTGACCCTATCAAGAACTTAAAGCGGCTAGGAATGCCCTACCGCGAATTGACAGCTCAAAAAATAATGGAAGAGTATCCTTTTCGGAACCTTCCAAGCAACTTCATAGGACTCTTTGCTCCTGACAATGGATGTATTAATGTTCCATTAGTATTGCGTTCGCTCTACCGTTTAGCTCTAGTCTATGGCGCAAAAATTGTTAGCCATACTTCTGTAAAAGAACTGGCTGTGCAAGAAGAAAGCGTAACAGTTGTAGCAACTCTTAATTCTAATTTAGAAATTGAAAAATTTCATGCCAAAAAGTGCATTATTACCGCTGGTGCATATACGAATGATATTCTTGAATCAGTGGGATTGTCGATTGAGTTAAAGATTTGGGAGATGGTTTACGAATACTATGCAACTAACCCTAGTCCTAATGGTACATTGTTTCCTAGTATGTGGTTTCAATTTAAAGAAGATACAGGTAAGGACCCTCCTAAATCAAACCTATTTTACGGATTTCCTTCAGTTCCATGGGCACCGCCAAACCTTTGCCGCATTGCTGTAGATAATGCAGTAAATATAATAGCAAATCCTAAAGATAGACGAATTGTTCCTTCTGAAAACGATCTAACCATAACTGCTGAATTTGTTAAACACCACTGTATAGGTGTTGATGATAGACCAAATTACTGCGGTACCTGTCTGCAAACAAATACTGTTGATAACAATTTTGTCCTAGACTATCTTCCTGAGCAAGTGGGAACTGGACACAAGAATGTTGCTATCTTTACAGCAGGATGGGGATTTAAGTTTGTTCCATTGATCGGTCGTATTCTCAAGGAGCTTGTTATTGATGGGCATACTGAATATGACATTTCACACTTCAAAATTACACGTAAAGGTATCATCGGAGCGCCGTCTAAATATCAAACTGTTCTTCGTTCAGGTGGTTCAAGCCATCACCAAGATGTATATTAGTCCGATAATATGCGACAGCAAACTCTAGATTGTCAAAGCCCCAGCAGCTAGGTTGAGTGAGGCAGAGCTATCCCATAGGGAATCGCTCCTCTATTTTTCTTTGAATTGAGACAATGTAGAAGTTGTGGAGAGAATGTAGAAGTTGTGGAGAGAGCGATGCCGCTTTGCGGCAGCTACGCCATCGCTCTCCACCTGTCACGAAACATTGGTAACAAGTGAGAAAGGAGTAGATTCTGTCAATACCCCTTTGTGCATAAATATAATTGGATAATAATGATAATCAAACAAGGAGTAAGGGTGGGAGAGTCCGCCTGTGGCAGACTCTCCCACGCCTAGCGCGATTATCATTATTAATAAGTTGTTGGCTCGATTGGCGTAGCACTGCGATCGATAATAATGGCGGACGATCGATAATAATGGCGGGCGATCAATAACAGTGGCGGGCGCTCAATAACAGTGGCGGGCGATCGATAACAGTGGCGGGCGATCGATAATAATGGCGGGCGCTCAATAACAGTGGCGGGTGATCGATAATAATGGCGGGCGCTCAATAACAGTGGCGGGCGATCGATAATAGTTGCACCACAAGTGTACTTTCGAGCGTCGGGGCGAGGACGATCGATTGCAAGAGTTGGTACTATCGAAGGATATAATTGAGCAATTGTGTAGGTCAGTAAATATGGTTAAGAGTCAAAAAACCAACCGTGACCACGCCAAAAAAACCACAAGACCGATGGTGCAAGACGATGCGATTGCCTCGCAACTATCAGCACTATTAACACCAGCCATCACCTCACAAGAAAATTACTACCGTCAACTAGGTTTACGAGCCAGAATTCTTAACCTACCATTGATGGTAGCAGCAGTATTAACTTTGCTGTGGCGAGAGGTAGCCGGAGTAACAGAACTCACAAGAATGTTAGCAAGAGAAGGCTTTTTGTGGTGCCGACCCACGACAGTTACTCAACAAGCAATGTCTCAAAGGTTTTTAAGTTTTCCCGCCACATTATTTGAGGGAGTCTTCAAAAATTTGTTACGCCCGTTTAAGAACGGCTTGGTATCAGAGAAACCAACGGTCTCTACCAGAAAGCATTCAATTTGCCTTGACCAAATTTTCGAGAATTTGGATAGTGGATAGTTCAACGCTCGAAGCATTATTTTGCAAGCTCAAAAGCCTGGAAGATATACCAAAAGGGCAGTTGGCAGGGAAAATGGCAACAGTGATAGATTTAATGACCAGGCTAAGAGTTGATATTTGGTTTCTGGAAAACCCGAGAGCTTAGTCATGTTAAGCTTGAAGAAAACATCCTGCACTTAGTGCCAAATAAAACCTTACTCTTACTAGATAGAGGATTTTACCATTTTAGCTTTTGGCTCAAATTAATTGAACGAGATATCCACTTAATTACTCGTTTAAAAAAAGGAGCAGCCATTCAAGTAGAGCGAGTATTTACCAAAAGTTACGACCTGAGAGATAGTCTGGTACGCTTGGGTTCGGGAACTGCCAAGACTCCATTTATTACCTTACGTCTGATTGAAGTTCGTTCGGGTAAAACCTGGCATTCTTATTTAGGGCTTGCTGAAAAAGTAAGAAAACAGCATTTAGAAAGATGAATGAACTCGCGAGTCCCTTGATAATATAAGCTTTGTTTGCGATATTTTGTCCCAAGCATAATCTTTATTAATCATCACAGGTGGAAAACAGGAAAAAAAGTGTCTATTCTGAAATAGACATAAAAAAAGCCAAAAACCCTGCCGTAGCAGGGCCGAAAGATTCATCACCAAAAAAGTTATGGCGATGGTGGTTTGAGAAGTATTAGAAAGTTTAGCCATCACTCTACCGAGGCTGAATCTTCTTTTAGCTTCTCCAAATTTTCCCTCAATCGAGTTACGAATTCTCTCGTCTTAAGCGAGCTTGTTTCTTCGTTGACTTACTAATATTTGTCGAGGGCCTTCCTAAAGGGGGACCACTCATTCTAATTCCTCTTTTTTTGCACCAAGCTCGATTCTCGCGAGTTCGATAAATTCGATCTACATGAATTGATTCGGGATAGAATCCCGTGAACCGTTTAAATTCTTCTACTTGTTTTTTTAAGTCTACAGATTCGTTAAAATTATCCCAACTAATTCGGTCTAAAAACACGTATCCGTTACGACAACTGGCTGACAGCTTTGCCCCAAACTCAACGGATTTCCCGGCTTTCCCTCTGACGATGGGGCGGATGTGTGGTTGTGTTAAACTTACTATTCTGTCCTCAATACTATGTGTTTTATTTTCATACATCCATAACTGTTGACGGTAGACTTCTGTGACTACTAATAGCATTTTATAATAATATTTGGTCAGCCACGTTAGCTCACCCATGACCGGGAGCATCCCGATTTTGTAAATTTCCCAATAAATGATATAATTTTACATTTTTTCAACCAACGGCTTCCCCAAAAACTGCTATGGAAGCAACTACTAATTTTTTCTATGATTTAAGCGCTGTCTGAGCGCAAAAACCACGTACAATAAAGTAAATTGTTCTGGAGCCTTATGATGAAACCTGAAGAGCGCGAACGGTTAAAAGCCTGTCATGATGAAATCGCCCAAATTTTATACCGAAACAGCCCCCCGGAATCTTTAGAGGACTTAGAGAGCATTGAACAGCACCTTAGACAACAATGGTTAGAGGTCATGGGACCCGATATTGCTTTTTTTTTATCAAAGCAGCAACCGGGACAGAAAAAGGACGAGAAAGGACCATAAATAGCTGTATCGGCCCCCTAAAAATTACCGAAGACCAAGCGAAAAAATTAAAGGTTAAAAAATCGACAAGGCTCTCTCCATTATTGGAAAAAGGCTCTTTGAGAATGGCGGCGGTTTTGTCTTTTGAAAAAGCGGCAATTGAAGTGGGAGTTCAGACGGGTATTAAGATAGATCATTCAGCTTTACACAGGTTAGTAACCCAGAAAGAGTGGAGCGAACCAATCGCAGAATTATCAATAAAAGAAACTAGCGTTGATGGAGGTAAAGTTCGTGTTAGAGGTCAACAGGGAGAAGGGTCTCAATGGCTTGATTATAAAGCCGTCAGGCTTCATTCCAGTTTTTATGCTGCATATTTTCAAGAGAATGAAAGCTTAATTAATTTTGTAAATAATCAGCCTTTAAGTCCCCTCTTAACCTGTTTGGGAGATGGACATGATGGAATTTGGAATTTAATTAATAAATTTAATCCTCAAGGCAGACGGAGAGAAATCTTAGACTGGTTCCATCTAATGGAAAACTTGCACAAAGTAGGAGGGTCTAATAAACGACTGGAACAAGCTAGAAAATTGTTGTGGGAGGGTCAGGTAAATGAGACAATTAAGCTATTTGAATCCGCCGGTCGTCGCCAAGCTGCTAATTTTTGTAACTACCTAACTAAACATCGTCATCGAATCGTAAATTATCAACTTTTATCCGAGGAGAATATTTGTTCAATTGGGTCAGGAGCCGTTGAATCAACGGTCAAACAGATTGATAGGCGATTAAAAATTTCGGGGGCCGGGTGGTCGTTAAAAAATATTAGTTAAATGCTTAAGCTGAGGTGTACTTACTTAAATGAATTATTATAAATTCTCTAAAATTCTTTAGGTATTTTTGGTCAACTTGTTTAAGTTTATATATTTTGATAAGCGAATTTGATTAGAGTCTCGCTAATTTTTTACATCCTATAATATAGGGATCAGCTAAAATAAAAGGGGAACTGTATCATACTTTTCCCCTTTTACAAAATTGGGATGCTCCCCCCATGACCCCATGACCGCGATATGAGCTAAATTTCTTTTAATATATTGAAGTTGTTTCTTAATCGCTTTTCTTCGCTTTTTTTGTGATGGTCTTCGTTTCTTTGCTACTGTCAAGTATTCTTTTCTAGCTAGGTTTCGATAAGTTCTTGGTTTTTTTTTTAATGGTGACTGAATTTGAGTGTGCAAAGCATCTATGATTGTTTCGGTTTGTTCTCTGGCTTGATTCAATATTCCTAAGTCGTTAGGATATTTAATGTCGGCTGGCGCGCAGGTTGCGTCTAATATTAATTTTCCTTGATTTTTCGGCTCGCTGATGTCCGATGACTTTTTATCGACTACTTTGCCTGGTGCTTCGGTCTGCTCTTTGACCATTTTTTCATTGATTTTATTGACTAGGTTGACACCTATTCTCTGTCTAAAATGAACCAACATTGATGAGTCGAATGGTGCTTGACTGCTATAGCTGGTCATGCCTATAAAGTATTGTAAGTAGGGGTTTTCTCGGATTTGTTCTATTGTTTCGCGATCGCTGGTTCCTAACCTTTCTTTAATAATTAATGCTCCCAATGCCATCCGAAAAGATTTCGCTGGAGCTCCCATATCTACGGAAAAGTTTTGAGCATATTCTGCTTCAAATGCTGACCACGGAATTAGTTTCGCCATGATTACCCAACGATTATCTTCTAACAATTGCCCCTCAAAAGGCAAGTCAAAGTTGGATGGCGGGTTTGGGGTTGGGTCAACTTTTCGGTACATTACGAAAGTGATGTTGTACTAGGCTTTTGACAGATTTTAGCTCATAAGCTTGCACACGCGGAGCGTTCAAACCAGTCAAAGTCTTTCTCTGTAAAGGTTTTAGGCTTTTTCGGCAAGCCCTAATAAGCCCCACGACCAGCTAACAATTGTACAAACCCTCCATTACCAATGGCTGCAAATCCATTTACAAGATTATTTGGATTATTGCTTTGGCTATCTATACTGAACCTAATTTGCAGCATCTCTTCTTTTCTCCTGCGTAACGCACCACTGGTGAGCCGATTTTAGTGCGTTACGCAGGACAGAGAGTTGAATACTTTTTGATTAATGTTATTGCCTGTTAAAGCACCCTACTACTACAGCAACATTAATCGATGTTCACTACTTCTTCAACTGATCGATAGGTTAGTAGGCGTAAAGCGAAACCTGTTCAATTTTGACGGATTCCTCCTTTTTACCGTTTACCTTCCGAATTGAGACCGAGAGATTTTCATTATGCATTTTCTCACCCAGCTTCTCTAACTGAAGGAGCAATTCATCGGTAATGTCGAATTTGAAAGTCTTGGTAACGGGTTCAGTACTCGGAATCACAAAGAAAGAAATTGAGCCAGCAAAGTAGGTATCGATGTCACGCTTGGACTCTTCATCAGGCAGATTCAAAAACACATCATAACTGCTGTAAGGTCTGCCAGTATAAGTAACATCAACCTCTAATGTAAAACCCTTGGTAGCTGTAGGAATTGAGTTGCCAGATCTCAGCCGTCTCAGTTCTGTTATCATCTGAGGCTTCACGGGTAACTGTAAGTCGATGGGGCGATTGCTCCCAACAGCCTTGCCAACTTCTTGTGAAGCAAGTTGCGTGGGAGGTGCAGATGGTTGGCTAACCTCCGCCAGCAATCGTTTTGATGGGGGCTGAACCATAGGTGTGTCGTCATACTTGTATCCCAGGTTGTACACCTTGGCAATTACATCCTCTAAGGTGTAGTTAACTTCAGCCCAGCCAATTGCGCCATCAGATTCAATTTTAGGGTCGAAAAATGTGTATTTCCAGTCGTCTTGGCCATCTACGTCCAAGTCATTAGAGGTGATATATTGCTTGTGTAAACTTGTCCACTGATCCCATAGGCGATCGATATTGCCGTGGTGCATCCAAAAGATTGGGTCGAAACCAGCACTCTCAACATCAGTCATCAAGCCGTCACCCTTTTCGGGAGTTGCGGTAGTGTCTCCATTAAACACCCCATTAAATATTTTGTTGAATTTAGTTTGTGGATCAGGAGCGGGCCCACTTAAGCCAGTACCAATGTAATTATGCATTTTATTATGGGGTGCTGTCTCGATCTTACTACTGAAATCTATAAAAGAAGTGCTTCTCTTAATATCCTGTACTCCCTTATACAAAAACTTCTCTACAAATTCTTGTTCGATCTTTTGTATCCGCTCAATAAGTAGGGGTAGCAGAGAAAAAAAGTAAGCAGAGTAAAAAAAGTGTTATAAAATAGGACA
>NZ_JAUBUC010000126.1:0-6107 GCF_036705285.1 Microcoleus sp. B4-C1
TCCTTTTTGGACGGGCGGGACGCCCATCCCACAATAACAATTAAAATTGTAAGTTATTTAATTCGCGATCCTTATTTTTCGTACCTGCGCGGCGTGTAAACCCAAACATCTCCATATTTGCGGGGAATAATCCGAGTCTGACTGGAACCGACAATCACTAAAGTTCTCATGTCAGCGTCTTGGGGCTGGAATTCGCCGAGGGTGCAAACCCGCACAGATTGACCGGGCCGGCCGAGGTTTCGCCCTAGTACGACGGGGGTTTTAGCATCGCGACTTTGCAACAAAATCTCGATCGCCCTTGCGAGTTGCCAAATCCGCTGTTTCGAGATCGGATTGTAAAATGCGATCGCGAAATCTGCGATCGCAGCAGCAGAAATCCGCTGTTCAATGACCTCCCAAGGCTTGAGAATATCCGAAAGCGAAATCACGCAAAAATCGTGTCCGAGGGGTGCTCCGATCGCAGCAGCGGCCGCCTGCATGGCTGAAATGCCCGGTGCCACCCGAATATCGATGCCTTGCCATTCGGGTTTGGCATCAAAGTCGATCGCCTCAAACACCGCCGCAGCCATCGCAAAAATACCCGGATCTCCCGACGAAACCACAGCTACAGATTTGCCGGATGCTGCTAAATCTAGGGCAAAACGCGCGCGATCGATCTCTTCGCGGTTGTCGGAATCGTGCCGCTTTTGCCCTTCCCGCAAGGTTCCAGCTAAGTCGAGATAAAATTTGTAACCCACCCAATCCGTGGCCTCGCGCAGAATTTCCTTAACCTCCGGGGACATCCAGGGCGCGCCTCCGGGGCCCGTACCGACGATCGCCAGTTTGCCGCGGCTAATGCCGATCGCCCTAGCATCAAAGGGTTGGGCGGCCAGGGCGATCGCGCAATTCACTGCGTTTGGGCGATCGCATTCGATTAAGTGACTGTTTGCACCGGCTGCTGTCAGGGCAATTTGTGCGACATTATTTTCGATAAATTCAATTGAGTCTAATTCGACAAGTTCGGATAGATTGAAAAAACGGACGGGGACTTTAAAATATTGTGAAACTGCTTCAAGTGCCGGATTTCCCATCTCGTCTTTTAATGCAAAAAATCCCGCAACAGAAGCTGCTGCTAAACCTGCATTTTCCAAGACTTGCTGGACTAATGAAATTGCTATTTCCGGCTCAATATTCGATAGATTTGTGAGTGCAACTGCCACAATTTGCGGATGGTAAACTAAACAATCTGGCGTTGGCGCAATTGCTTTTTCGGTGACGCGGATAGTCAATTTTGCGTCGGGGGCGATCCTCTTCGTTGGCGTAGCCCCCGTAGGGGCGGGCTTCGCTAACGGCAAATTGCTCTCGGAAAGCCAGCTTGCAGCCCCTTCTAGGCGTACTTTTGCCCCGGCGAGCAAATTTGAAATAAAAGTCTTCGCGTCCTCTGGATTCGCTAAATAATAGCCTTGGGGAGGACTCAGCAGCGCGGTGCGAAACCGGATATCTCCGGTTGTGGTAATTGCAGGTTGTACGCCGAGGGCTGCTGCAATCTCTCTGGCCAAATCATTAACGCCGTGCAAACCGCCCAGCAGCGGTACGACGGCGCTTCCGTCTTCTGCGACGGCTAAAACTGGCGGTTCGGCGCGTTTGTCTGACAGCAGCGGGGCGAGGGTGCGGATGATTATTCCGGCGGCGCAGATGCCGATGATTGGGGTTTCTGTTGCAAACAATTCCCGCAATGTTTCGCCGAAGTTGCTAAAGTTGATGTCTGTGTTGGAAGTGCGATCGATTAAACCGTAAATCTGGGAACCGGGGAAATGTGCGGAGATTTTTTTGGCGATCGGCAGGCTGTTTTGACCTAAGATAACTATTGCGGGAGGAACTCGAACCATTTTAGATTTTAGATTTTAGATTTTAGATTTTATGAGAGTTGCGACGGAAATTAGGAATTGATAATTGATAATTGGTAATGTAGGGGCGGGTTCGCCAAGGTCTGCAATACAACACCAGAAATCTACTAAACCCGCCCCACCCCCACCGAGGATGCTATCTAATATAATATAACCTAATTAAAACAGGCTACAATCAATAAATATTTCGAGGTTTGGCTGTGAAACGCATTGTCTTAATTGCAGGGTTTGAATCTTTTAATGCTGATTTGTACCGCAAAGCTGCCGAGTTGGCTGTTTCTGGGTGTCAGGGATTGGAAGTACGGGTTTTTAGCGATCGCGCCCTCGCAGACGAACCCGATGCTGTAGCAGCCGCCCTCTCGAATGCTGATGTATTTTTCGGGAGTTTGCTGTTTGATTACGATGCGGTAATGTGGCTGCGGGAAAGGGTGCAGAATATTCCGATTCGCCTGGTTTTTGAGTCGGCTTTGGAATTGATGAGTCTTACTCAAATCGGCGCTTTTAAAATTGGCGACAAGCCGAAGGGAATGCCGAAGCCTGTTAAGTTTATTCTGGATAAGTTCAGCAACGGGCGAGAAGAAGATAAGCTGGCTGGTTATATCAGCTTTTTGAAGATTGGGCCGAAGTTATTAAAATATGTGCCAGTGCAAAAAGTGCAAGATTTGCGTAACTGGCTGATTATTTATGGTTACTGGAATGCGGGCGGTGCGGATAATGTTGTCTCGATGTTTTGGATTATTGCCGAAAAATATTTGGGGCTGAAAGTTGCAGAAATTCCGCCACCTGTGGAAACTCCCAATATGGGTTTATTGCATCCAGATTATAACGGTTATTTTGAATCGCCTCGCCAATATTTGGATTGGTATCTCGGTAATCAAAGTGCTAGGGGCGGGCAAGAAGCCCGTTCCAAAGAGGCTAGACATCTTGATAGAAAGGCTTATAACGGGCAAGATGCCCGTTCCACAAAATTTGAGACTAATTTGTCTGAAAATTTAGACCGGGTTTCTAACGGGCAAGATGCCCGTTCCACAAAATTTGAGACCAATTGGTCTCAAAAATCGGAGGGAGGAAAATCCCCTGTTGTGGGCATCTTGCTTTACCGCAAGCACGTTATCACTAAGCAGCCTTATATTCCTCAATTGATTCGCTATTTTGAAGCGGCGGGAATTGTGCCTTTGCCGATTTTTATCAATGGCGTTGAAGGCCATGTGGCGGTGCGGGATTGGATGACGACTGCTGATGAAACTGCGCGGCGAAAACAAGGCAATATTGAAACTCTTTCGCTTTCTAAAGATGCTGTGGAAGTTGATGCGATTGTTTCTACTATTGGCTTTCCTTTGGTTGGCGGGCCTGCTGGTTCGATGGAGGGTGGAAGGCAGGTGGAAGTTGCTAAGCGGATTTTAACTGCTAAAAATGTACCTTATTTTGTGTCCGCACCTCTGCTGATTCAGGATATCCATTCTTGGACTCGTCAGGGGATTGGAGGTTTGCAAAGTGTGGTATTGTATGCTTTGCCTGAGTTGGATGGTGCGATCGATCCTGTTCCCCTCGGCGGTTTGGTGGGTGAGGATATTTATCTGGTGCCCGATCGCGCGAAACGCCTGACAAGTAGAATTAACAATTGGGTGAAACTAGGCCAAACTCCGCCCTCTGAAAGGAAAATTGCGATTATTCTCTACGGGTTTCCTCCGGGTTACGGGGCGGCGGGTACGGCTGCTTTATTAAATGTACCGAAATCGCTGCTAAATTTCCTGCACAAACTTCAAGCAGCAGGTTATACAGTTGGAGAAATTCCGGCTGACGGTGAGGAGTTAATTCGCAGGGTGAAAGAAGCGGATGAAGCTACTTGTGACGGGCAAGATGCCCGTACCACAAAAGAGACTGTTAATGTCAAAACTTTAGAAAGATGGCTGGGCTATCTGTTAACAAGCCGCATCGAAAAACAGTGGAAATCTCTGACTGGTACTGGGATTAAGACAGACGGCGACGAGTTCCAAATCGGTGGCATTCAACTGGGGAATGTTTGGATAGGTTTGCAGCCGCCGCTGGGAATTTCGGGCGATCCGATGCGCTTGATGTTCGATCGCGATTTGACGCCTCACCCTCAATATGCTGCTTTTTACAAGTGGCTGCAAAATGATTTGCAAGCTGATGCTGTGGTTCACTTCGGAATGCACGGCACTGTTGAATGGTTGCCGGGATCTCCTCTGGGAAATACTGGCTATTCTTGGTCGGATATTCTGTTGGGAAGTTTGCCGAATCTTTATATCTATGCCGCGAACAATCCCTCGGAATCGATGTTAGCAAAACGGCGCGGTTACGGTGTTTTGATTTCTCACAACGTGCCGCCCTACGGCCGCGCGGGCTTGTACAAGGAATTGGTGGCTTTGCGGGATTTGATTGCGGAATATCGGGAAGATCCTGCAAAAAATTATGTGCTGAAAGAGGCTATTTGTAAGAAAGTTTTAGATAGCGGTTTGGAGGCTGATTGTCCGTTTGATGAGGCTCGAAAGTTGGGTATTGCTTTTAGTTTTGAGAATGTGGGAATGTTCAGTGCTGATGCTTTTAACCGCTATTTGGTGAAGCTTTACGAGTATTTACAGGTGGTGGAATGTCGCTTGTTTTCTTCGGGTTTGCACGTTCTTGGGGAACCGCCTAATTCTGAGGAAATGACCTCTTATCTTGAGGCTTATTTTGGGGAGAGGTTATCACAGGAACAGGTGCAAACAATTGTTTTGCAAACCAGCACAGGCAAGATGCCTGTGCCACAAACCAGCACAGGCAAGATGCCTGTGCCACAAACCAGCACAGGCAAGATGCCTGTGCCACAAACCAGCACAGGCAAGATGCCTGTGCCACAAGAGGGGTTTGATGGGGTTTTTGAGGAGGGTTTGTTGGTGCGGGATTTGTTGTTGCAAACTACGGATGAGTTGACTAATCTTTTGCGGGGTTTGAATGGGGAATATATTCTGCCTGCACCGGGTGGGGATTTGTTGCGGGATGGGGCTGGGGTATTGCCAACTGGTCGGAATATTCACGCTTTAGATCCTTATCGGATGCCTTCTCCGGCGGCTTATGAAAGAGGCCGCGAAATTGCTCGGAAAATTATTGATAAGCACCTTAAGGAACAGGGGAATTATCCTGAGACTGTGGCGGTGATGTTGTGGGGTTTGGATGCGATTAAAACGCGGGGCGAATCTATTGGAATTCTGCTGGAATTGGTGGGGGCTGAACCTCTAAAAGAAGGTACTGGCCGCATTGTTCGCTATGAATTAAAACCGTTAGCTGATGTCGGTCATCCCCGGATTGATGTGTTGGGAAATCTTTCGGGTATTTTCCGTGATAGCTTTGTGAATATTATTGAATTGTTGGATGATTTGTTCGTGCGGGCAGCGGATGCTGATGAACCGGAATCGGAGAATTTTATTCGCAAACACGCTTTAATTTTACAGGCAAAAGGTGTGCAAAATTATTCGGCCAGGTTGTTTTCTAATCCGGCTGGGGATTTTGGTTCTTTGGTTAACGATAGGGTTGTTGATGGTAGTTGGGAATCGGGGGATGAGTTGGGGAAAACTTGGGAAAGTCGCAATGTTTTTAGTTACGGGAGGAAGGATAAGGGGGAAGCGAGGCCGGAGGTTTTGACTCAGTTGTTGCAAGGGTGCGATCGCATAATTCAAGAAATTGATTCGGTTGAATATGGTTTGACTGATATTCAAGAGTATTATGCGAATACTGGCGGTTTGAAGAAAGCCGCAGAAAAGCAACGCGGCAAAAAGGTTAACACGAGTTTTGTAGAAAGTTTTTCTCAGGATACCACTCCGCGCAATTTAGAAGATTTGCTGCGCTTGGAATATCGAACTAAGTTGCTAAATCCTAAGTGGGCTAACGCGATGGCAAATCAAGGTTCTGGCGGCGCTTATGAAATTTCGCAGCGCATGACGGCGTTAATTGGTTGGGGCGGAACGGCTGATTTTACTGATAGTTGGGTTTACGATCAGGCGGCTGATACTTATGCTTTGGATGAAGAGATGGCGAAGAAGTTGCGGGAGGCCAATCCTGAAGCTTTTCGCAATATTGTCGGCAGAATGTTGGAGGCTAACGGGCGAGGTTTTTGGCTGCCGGATGCGGATAAGTTGCAGCAGTTGCGCGAGTTGTACGAGTTAACTGATGAGAAGATTGAAGGGGTGACAGTGTAGTTTTTTTAGTTAACTGGTTCCTAGG